>NZ_JADCKV010000016.1:45522-285921 GCF_014982105.1 Enterobacter cloacae complex sp. P18RS
GCCGCTCGGGAACCCCACCACGGGGTAATACTTTTAACTGGCCTGCTTCCTGTTGGAAGCGGGGCGCATCATATCAAATGAGACGCCCCTGTAAAGCATTCCTTTAGGAAAATGAAGCTGTTTGCCTGCTTTTTATCCGTAAAGGCGTAAAGCTAATCAATTCATTTTCCGAGGGATTAAAGAATAATCGTTCTGTTGCCGTACACAAAGACGCGCTGAGCAAGTACCTGATACAGCGCACGGCTCAGTACGTTCTTCTCAACGTCACGGCCAGCACGCATCATATCTTCTGCCGTATAGGTGTGATCCACGTGGATCACGTCCTGCATGATGATTGGACCTTCGTCCAGATTGTCATTCACGTAGTGCGCGGTTGCGCCAATGATCTTCACCCCACGCTCGTATGCCTGGTGATACGGACGCGCGCCAATAAAGGCTGGCAGGAAGGAGTGGTGGATGTTGATAATTTTGTTCGGGAAGCGTGCCACAAAGGATGGCGTCAGCACGCGCATATATTTCGCCAGCACCACGTAGTCCGGGTTATGCGCTTCAATCGCAGCTGCCATCAGGTTGTCGTGCTCTTCACGGGTATGGCCTTCGTGACTGACCAGTTCAAACGGAATGTCGAAACGTTCTACCAGCGTACGCAGCGTCTCGTGGTTGCCAATGACGGCGGCAATTTCGACGTCCAGGCCACCGTAGTTGGCTTTCATCAGCAGATCGCCCAGGCAGTGTGCCTCTTTGGTGACCAGAATGACAATGCGGCGACGGCCCGCCGGGTTCAGCTCGCGCACCGAGCCTTCCGGCAGGGCGCTGTCCAGATCGGCAAGCAGGGTTGTGTCGTTGAAAATGCCTTCCAGTTCGGTACGCATAAAGAAGCGACCGGTACGGTGGTCAACGAACTCGTTGTTCTGCACGATATTCAGTTCATGCTTGTAGCAAATGTTGGTAATTCGTGCGATCAGCCCTTTTTGATCGGGACAGATAGTGCGCAGAACTTTACGTTGTAATGATTGCATCGCCGGGAAATCCTGTTTATGTATTTGCGAAGACTGAGTTGTCAGGCATTACTGCCGCAACACTTTTTAAATTTTTTTCCTGAACCACAGGGGCAGGGATCGTTACGACCGAATTGCGGACGTGTGCCGTCAATATAATACCATTGCCCGCTGTCCTTTAAGAACCGTGAGCGTTCAATGATGGCGCCGGGTTTGTTTTGTTCGCTAAAGCGGGCGACAAAACTAACATAGCCCTCGTTGGCATCGCGGCCGGGAGCGGCTTCAAAGACGGTGAGGCCCAGCCAGACGGTGTTGGCAAATCCGGCTTCAATCTCTTGGCGAAAATCGGCAGCATGGCAGGACGGATGCCAGGTTTTAATCAGGTAGTCTGCGTTTTTGATCACAAAAGCAGTATACCGCGAGCGCATAAGGTGTGACGGCTCTGGTGCAACCTGCTCGCCAGAAAGATATCGCTGGCAACATAGGCTATACTCCAGAGCGCTACCACAGGGGCAGAGTTGAGACACGATTCTCTTCCTGGAACAAAAAATAAGGCGTTAAACGCTTAAGGTAGCAATATGTTAACTGAGCAGGTGCGTTGACGCTATGTCAGGAATCCAGGGGAAGTAAAACAGGGCTAATGAGAAAGGTAAAAATTGGACTGGCGTTGGGCTCAGGTGCAGCCCGGGGTTGGTCACATATTGGCGTTATCAATACCTTAAACCAGATGGGGATTGACGTTGATATTGTCGCAGGATGTTCTATCGGGTCGCTGGTCGGATCCGCGTACGCCTGCGGTAAGCTCCCGGAGCTTGAAAGCTGGGTGCGCTCCTTCAGATACTGGGATGTGCTGCGCCTGATGGATCTCTCCTGGCAGCGTGGCGGCCTGCTGCGCGGCGAACGCGTGTTCAATCAGTTTCGTAAGATAATGCCCCTCGCTGACTTCAGCCACTGCCAAATGCCTTTCGGTGCCGTTGCAACCAACCTCAGTACGGGCAGGGAGTTATGGCTCACCGAAGGGGATATACATCTCGCCGTTCGCGCATCCTGTAGCATGCCGGGGTTAATGGCGCCTGTGCCTCACAACGGCTACTGGCTCGTTGATGGGGGCGTAGTGAATCCTGTACCCATCTCTCTGACCCGCGCCATGGGGGCGGATATCGTTATTGCCGTGGATTTACAGCACGACGCACACCTTATGCAGCAAGATTTGATGCCGGTTAATCTTCAGAGCGATGACGCGGAAGAAGAGAAACTTGCCTGGCATGCGCGATTACGCGGCAGAATAGGGCGCCTGACCGCCCGTCGCGCGGTGACCGCGCCGAACGCCATTGAAATCATGACGACCTCTATTCAAATCCTTGAGAATCGCCTGAAGCGAAACCGTATGGCTGGCGATCCTCCGGATATTCTTATTCAACCCTATTGTCCACAAATCTCTACCCTTGATTTCCACCGGGCTGAGGCCGCCATAGCAGCGGGCTCGTTAGCCGTCGAAAAGAAAATAGATGAACTGTTGCCTTTTGTGCGTACAGCACGTTGAGCACTTTTTTGATTACTTCAGCAAAATCTGACAGGCGATAGTACCAATAGCATGCCACTATTGAGTAACTGTCAGCCAGGGGAGGAACCATGACACAGCCATTGGCCGGAAAACATATTTTGATAGTTGAAGACGAGCCCGTTTTCCGATCGCTACTGGATTCGTGGTTATCCTCACTGGGTGCAACCACGTCCCTTGCCGAAGATGGCGTCGAGGCACTGGAAAAAATGGCCAGCACGGCGCCTGATCTGATGATCTGCGACCTTGAGATGCCGCGCATGGACGGATTAATGCTGGTGGAAAACCTGCGTAATGAAGGTTATCAGACACCGATACTGGTGATCTCGGCCACCGAAAATATGGCGGATATTGCTAAGGCGTTGCGTTTAGGTGTGCAGGATATTCTGCTCAAACCGGTTAAAGATTTGAACCGTCTGCGTGAAACGGTGTTGGCCTGCCTGTATCCCAATATGTTTAATTCCCGGGTGGAAGAAGAAGAACGTCTTTTCCAGGACTGGGATGCTTTAGTCAGTAATCCGCTCGCGGCCGCGAAGCTGCTTCAGGAACTTCAGCCGCCGGTGCAGCAAAATATCTCTCATTGCAGAGTAAATTATCGCCAGCTGGTAGCGGCTGACCAGCCTGGGCTGGTGCTGGATATTGCACCGTTATCAGATTCTGACCTCGCTTTTTATTGCCTGGATGTTACCCGGGCGGGAGATAACGGCGTTCTGGCGGCCTTATTACTCCGTGCGCTGTTTAATGGATTGCTACAGGAACAATTATCCCATCAGGGGCAACGACTTCCTGAGTTAGGCAGTTTACTAAAACAGGTCAACCAACTTTTTCGCCAGGCCAATTTGCCGGGGCAGTTCCCGCTTCTGGTTGGCTATTATCACAGCGGGTTGAATAACCTTATTCTGGTCTCTGCGGGTTTAAATGCCACGCTGAATACTGGCGAACACCATATTCAGGTGAGCAACGGCGTGCCGTTGGGTACGCTGGGAAATACTTACCTTAATCAAATTAGCCATCGCTGCACCTCCTGGCAGTGCCAAATTTGGGGTGCCGGAGGGCGGTTACGCTTAATGTTGTCCACGGAGTAAGCAGTCAGATTTTATTTTTCAGATTGCTTTACCTGTGTTTTTGCTGGCAGTGCTACTATCGCTGCAAGTTTCATGCGTATTTGTCTTAATTGATCGGCAACGCGTTCTTTTCAGACCCGTATTAGTGGCTGAGACTGTATACTCAACGCGTTATTCAATGCATAAAAGTTCAAAACTTGAACAGTTCAGGAGAATTTCAATGGCTGCCCTTAATTCGAAAGTCAGAAAGGCCGTTATCCCGGTGGCGGGATTGGGTACCAGGATGTTGCCAGCGACGAAGGCAATCCCAAAAGAGATGCTGCCTCTGGTTGATAAGCCATTAATCCAGTATGTCGTGAATGAATGTATTGCAGCAGGTATCACCGAAATTGTGCTGGTGACGCATTCATCTAAAAACTCTATCGAAAACCATTTCGATACCAGTTTCGAACTCGAAGCAATGCTGGAAAAACGCGTTAAGCGCCAGCTGCTGGAGGAAGTGCAGTCTATTTGCCCTCCACACGTTACCATTATGCAGGTTCGTCAGGGCCTGGCGAAAGGCCTGGGGCACGCAGTATTGTGTGCACACCCGGTAGTGGGTGATGAGCCGGTCGCGGTTATTCTGCCTGACGTGATTCTTGATGAGTACGAGTCCGATCTTTCCCAGGAAAACCTGGCGGAAATGATTAAACGCTTCGACGAAACCGGCAGCAGCCAGATTATGGTTGAGCCAGTCGACGACGTGACCGCTTACGGCGTGGTTGACTGCAAAGGCGTTGACCTGCAACCTGGCGAAAGCGTACCGATGGTTGGCGTTGTTGAAAAACCTAAAGCGGACGTCGCGCCGTCTAATCTTGCTGTCGTTGGTCGTTACGTACTGAGTGCTGAAATTTGGGCTCTGCTGGCGAAAACGCCTCCGGGTGCGGGCGATGAAATCCAGCTGACGGATGCTATCGATATGCTGATCGAGAAAGAGACCGTGGAAGCCTACCATATGAAAGGTAAGAGCCATGACTGCGGGAATAAGCTCGGTTATATGCAGGCATTCGTCGAATATGGTATTCGCCATAACAGCCTGGGTGAAGAATTTAAAGCCTGGCTCAAAGGTAGCGTGGGTATTAAGTAATAAACTCACAGCCCAGTGAACAAGACCGGTGGAGCGATGCCCACCGGTTTTTTTATGCCTGTCGCTCCGTAATTGGCAGGGGATTGTCAAGGACGTTAAATAGGGAGCCTCACAATATGACAGAATGTAAGGAGATGTTCGGGCGAATATTACAGGCATAAAAAATCCCGCATTAAGCGGGATTTTTCAGAATCTTTCCAGATTAATCCTTGATCAGGAAGTCATCCAGTTGTTTACCTTGTTCGTCCATTGCTTTCTTGATTACAGCAGGAGTACGGCCCTGGCCGGTCCAGGTTTTCTCTTCGCCGTTCTCATCGATGTAGCTATATTTAGCAGGACGTGCCGCGCGTTTTGCTTTGGTACCGGTTTTAGCCGCAGCCATGCTGTTCAGCAATTCGTTTGGATCGATACCATCGGCAATCAGCATTTCACGATACTGTTGCAGTTTACGTGTACGTTCTTCGATTTCAGCCGCAGCAGCGCTTTCTTCTTCACGACGTTCGTTAACTACAACTTCTAATTTTTCGAGCATTTCTTCAAGCGTTTCAAGGGTACATTCTCTTGCCTGCGCACGAAGAGTACGGATGTTGTTCAGAATTTTAAGTGCTTCGCTCATTGTAGTAATCTCAAACTTATAATGGGGGTGGGTTTGTTGTCCTAATAATAGAGCCTTAATTTCACTTGTGCAATAGGTGGGAATGTAAGGAATTCAAAAAATACAAAATAAACGACGCTATTATTAATTACGCTAACTTAAATTTCATTGTTTGTTGGGTCTGTGAGATATCGTTTCAAACGGCAAAAGCGCGTCATTTGCGTGTATGTTTTGTGACTTTTACCTCAGGAATTATAGTTGCGATTGATAAATATCAGCCTTTTGTATTACCCCGAGTAAGCGCAGCGAAGACAAGAATAGTTAATAAATAGTGAATTTTAATGAACGAAGAAGACACTATAAAAAGAAGTGTTATCTCTGGTTGCGGACTCACCTTATTGTCAGTGTTTAATGCCTTTACTGCCTGTTTTAACGCATTATTTTGCGCCACTCGCGAAGGATTTACTGATGCATGGCAGGCTGGAGAGCGCAGCCCGCCGCTGATGACGGTACAAAATATGGTACAATGATCCATCGGGAATATTACACATTGATTAGGGTTCTTCGGCCAATGGCACAACTTTATTTCTACTATTCGGCAATGAATGCAGGGAAATCGACGGCGTTACTGCAATCCTCATACAATTATCAGGAGCGGGGGATGCGTACCGTAGTTTATACCGCCGAAATCGACGATCGCTTTGGGGCAGGGAAGGTGAGCTCAAGAATAGGGCTCTCGTCGCCTGCAAGGCTGTTTAACCCTGAAACGGACCTGCTGGAGGACATTCGTGCCGAGCATGCCTTCAAGCCTGTCCATTGCGTTTTGGTAGATGAAAGCCAGTTCCTGACCCGAGAACAGGTCCACGCACTTTCAGAGGTCGTTGATGAGCTGGATATTCCCGTTCTTTGCTATGGATTACGTACCGATTTTCGTGGGGAGTTATTTGCCGGCAGTCAGTATCTGCTCGCCTGGTCGGATAAGCTGGTTGAGCTGAAAACAATCTGCTTTTGTGGCCGCAAGGCAAGTATGGTTCTTCGCCTGGACCAGTCGGGTAAACCCTATGCTGATGGCGAGCAGGTGGTGATAGGAGGCAATGAACGTTATGTCTCGGTCTGCCGCAAGCATTATAAAGAGGCGCTGGCTGTAGGCTCGCTGACGGCGTTACAGGGCGACAATCGAAAATAATAAGAATGTTTTACGGATCCTCAGATATAAAAAAACCCGCCAGCGGCGGGTTTTTTTATCATACTGTCAATCAAGCATTTTTCTTCGCTTTCTTGTCAGCCTTTACAACTGCGGGGATTTCAACTTTTACGGCAGCGACATCGCTTTCAGTGAAGTTACGACCATAATAAGTATCCAGCAGGATCTGTTTCAGTTCGGAAATCAGTGGGTAGCGCGGGTTAGCACCAGTACACTGGTCATCGAATGCATCTTCAGACAGCTTATCTACGTGAGCGAGGAAGTCAGCTTCCTGAACGCCTGCTTCGCGGATAGATTTAGGAATACCCAGTTCAGCCTTCAGGCTCTCCAGCCATGCCAGCAGTTTCTCGATCTTCGCGGCAGTACGGTCGCCCGGTGCGCTCAGACCCAGGTGATCTGCGATTTCAGCATAACGACGGCGCGCCTGTGGGCGGTCGTACTGGCTGAATGCAGTCTGCTTGGTTGGGTTGTCGTTGGCGTTATAGCGGATAACGTTGCTGATCAACAGGGCGTTCGCCAGACCGTGAGGAATGTGGAACTGTGAACCCAGCTTGTGCGCCATGGAGTGACAGACACCCAGGAAGGCGTTAGCAAACGCAATGCCCGCGATGGTTGCCGCACTGTGTACACGTTCACGCGCAACAGGGTTTTTCGAACCTTCGTTGTAAGAAGCTGGCAGGTTTTCTTTCAGCAGTTTCAGCGCCTGCAAAGCCTGACCGTCAGAGAACTCAGAAGCCAGTACGGAAACGTAAGCTTCCAGAGCGTGAGTTACCGCATCCAGACCACCGAACGCACACAGTGATTTCGGCATTTCCATGACCAGGTTGGCGTCAACGATAGCCATATCTGGCGTCAGTGCGTAGTCAGCCAGCGGGTATTTCTGACCAGTTGCGTCATCAGTCACAACGGCAAATGGCGTCACTTCTGAACCGGTACCGGAAGTGGTGGTGACGGCGATCATTTTCGCTTTCACGCCCATTTTCGGGAACTTGTAGATACGTTTACGGATATCCATAAAGCGCAGCGCCAGTTCTTCGAAGTGAGTTTCCGGATGCTCGTACATCACCCACATAATTTTCGCGGCGTCCATTGGGGAACCGCCACCCAGTGCGATGATCACATCAGGTTTGAAGGAGTTCGCCAGTTCAGCGCCTTTACGTACAACGCTCAGGGTTGGGTCAGCTTCAACTTCAAAGAAGACTTCAGTTTCGACGCCAGCCGCTTTCAGAACAGAGGTGATCTGGTCTGCATAGCCATTGTTGAACAGGAAACGGTCGGTCACGATGAGCGCACGTTTGTGGCCATCAGTAATCACTTCATCCAGCGCGATTGGCAGAGAGCCGCGGCGGAAGTAGATAGATTTCGGAAGTTTGTGCCACAACATGTTTTCAGCTCGCTTAGCAACGGTTTTCTTGTTGATCAGGTGTTTTGGACCAACGTTTTCAGAGATGGAGTTACCACCCCAGGAACCACAACCCAGAGTCAGGGAAGGTGCGAGTTTGAAGTTGTACAGGTCACCGATACCACCCTGAGAAGCAGGAGTGTTGATCAGGATACGTGCCGTCTTCATCTTCTGACCGAAGTAAGCAACACGCTCAGGCTGGTTATCCTGGTCGGTGTACAGGCAAGAGGTGTGGCCGATACCGCCCATCGCCACCAGCTTCTCTGCTTTATCTACCGCGTCATCGAAATCTTTCGCACGGTACATTGCCAGCGTCGGGGAGAGTTTCTCGTGAGCAAACGGCTCACTTTCATCAACGACTTTCACTTCACCAATCAGAATCTTGGTGGTAGCAGGGACGCTAAAGCCAGCGAGCTCAGCGATTTTATATGCAGGCTGACCTACGATAGCCGCGTTCAGCGCACCATTTTTCAGAATCACGTCCTGAACGGCTTTCAGTTCTTTACCTTGCAACAGGTAGCCGCCGTGGCTGGCGAAACGTTCACGAACGGCGTCGTATACCGAATCAACCACGACAACAGACTGTTCAGATGCACAGATAACGCCGTTATCGAAGGTTTTAGACATCAGCACAGAGGCAACAGCACGCTTGATATCAGCCGTTTCGTCGATCACCACAGGGGTATTACCTGCGCCTACGCCGATGGCTGGTTTACCGGAGCTGTACGCTGCTTTAACCATACCAGGACCACCGGTCGCCAGAATCAGGTTAATGTCCGGGTGATGCATCAGTGCGTTGGACAGTTCAACAGAAGGTTGGTCGATCCAGCCGATGAGATCTTTTGGCGCACCCGCCGCAATGGCAGCCTGAAGCACGATATCTGCTGCTTTGTTGGTGGCATCCTTCGCACGTGGATGCGGGGAGAAAATGATTGCGTTACGTGTCTTCAGACTGATGAGAGATTTGAAGATGGCGGTAGAGGTTGGGTTAGTGGTTGGAACGATACCGCAAATGATGCCGATCGGTTCTGCGATGGTGATGGTGCCGAAAGTATCGTCTTCTGACAGCACACCGCAGGTTTTCTCATCTTTATAGGCGTTGTAGATATACTCTGAAGCAAAGTGGTTTTTGATCACTTTATCTTCAACGATACCCATGCCGGATTCGGCAACGGCCATTTTAGCGAGAGGGATTCGAGCATCAGCAGCAGCCAGAGCGGCCGCGCGGAAGATTTTATCAACCTGTTCTTGGGTGAAATTGGCATATTCACGCTGGGCTTTTTTTACGCGCTCGACGAGGGCGTTCAGTTCAGCGATATTGGTAACAGCCATAATGCTCTCCTGATAATGTTTAAACTCTTTTAGTAAACCAGCGCTCGATACGTCTGACAGTATAGTCAGAGCCGATCCCACTTGCGTAACACACAGTAAAACAAAGGATTACTCACTGCTCCAGCTCACTAATTTACTAAAAGAGCCTTACCTTAGCATCATACCTTTTTGATAGGTGATCTCCCTGGCGGCGTAACCAAGATTACTCACTTCTGAGTACGAAAATTATGATCGAGATCAATTTTGTCCTAAGCTGATACCTTTCAGCAGGGTTATTTTGTGCTAATTATTCTACTGTTAAATAATTAAGTAACTATTGGAAGCAGCGATATCATTGATTACACAAATGTTTAACATCATGAATTGATAACGTTTAAGAACAGATTTCTGGTGAAGTATGCGGCTAAAAAGCGTATCTTCAGCGCGGATTTATCATGACACGCAGTTTCTCCCTGGCCATGCTCAATTGCGGAGCTTAATGTGATTCAAACGCTCTTTGATTTCCCTACATATTTCAAGTTTTTTATCGGCTTGTTTGCTCTGGTTAACCCGGTAGGGATCATCCCTGTCTTCATTAGTATGACCAGCTATCAGACGGCTGCGGCACGAAATAAAACCAACCTGACGGCAAACCTGTCGGTGGCGATCATCCTACTTACGTCTCTTTATCTCGGGGACGCCATTCTTCAGGTCTTCGGCATCTCGATTGATTCGTTCCGTATAGCAGGCGGGATCCTGGTGGTGACGATTGCCATGTCGATGATCAGCGGCAAGCTGGGGGAGGATAAACAGAACAAGCAGGAAAAATCAGAGACAGCTATCCGCGAGAGCATCGGGGTCGTGCCACTGGCACTGCCGCTGATGGCGGGCCCGGGGGCGATCAGTTCCACTATTGTCTGGGGAACGCGCTACCACAGCCTGATGCACCTGATTGGCTTTTCCGTCGCTATTGCGCTGTTCGCGCTGTGCTGCTGGGGTGTATTTCGTATGGCGCCATGGCTGGTTCGCTTGCTGGGACAAACGGGCATCAACGTGATTACCCGTATCATGGGTCTGTTGTTAATGGCGTTGGGCATCGAATTTATCGTTACCGGTATTAAAAGTATATTCCCCGGGTTAGTACACTGACTTTCATTTGAAAGAGCGGAGCCAGCGGCTCCGTTTTTTTTACGTGATTATCTGCAAATCATATAAATAAAGTTGAAATAGGCGCCAGTCATAATAAGTTCTACTAATAATCCTCTTCTGTTGTTTTTCAAGGGGTTGTTTATTTTCATTTCCCCTTGCCGCGCATAAATCCCTCAAACCCTCTGTTATTTTACTCACATGATACTCTGGGGCTTGCTGACAGATAACCGAAATGATATTAGTAATTTCGACGCTGACTCAGACGAATGTGCTAAATAATAATCAATTGTTAAATTATCGTGAAAAATCGTTCAGCTAAGCTTTGTCGTCGCGTTTGTAGCAACAAAATTTCTTATCTGTATGAATTACATCTCTTTTTGTTGATTTCGGCGTAAGCCAGGGTTGGCACCATAGTTATGCCAGCCATCGTAAAAGAGAAATGCTTAACAAATTTGCAAAATGTATTGGCGAGAGATGGCACCATTTGGTACTTTCCGGCCTTATATTTTGCAGCATTAAACAAGTTGATGAGAACTATTTTCATATAGCCCTCACATAAGATATCCAACGCATCTCTCTGACAGGGGAGAGGTGTAAAGAATCGACGCAAGACCGCCGTACGAGCGGTCAGTAATAATGAAGTCGGTGATAGCAAGAAGTAAAAAAAGAACCTGACAGTAGCAAAAAAAACTCCTGCGCTGTACAGGCCCCAACAGGGGATTACACAACTGGCGAAGGCCGGTCATTATAATGAGTGGAGTATCAACACAATGTCCATCATCACAAAAAAAAGTCTGGTAGCGGCGGGGATTTTAACTGCGCTAATCGCGGGCAACGCTGCAATGGCAGCGGACGTTCCTGCTGGTGTTCAGCTGGCTGAGAAGCAAACGCTGGTACGTAATAACGGTGCGGAAGTGCAGTCTCTTGATCCGCACAAAATTGAAGGTGTTCCAGAGTCTAACGTTAACCGCGATCTGTTTGAAGGTCTGCTGGTGACTGACGTAGACGGCCACCCGGCTCCGGGCGTGGCGGAAAAATGGGACAACAAAGATTTTAAAGTCTGGACCTTCCATCTGCGTAAAGATGCGAAATGGTCTGACGGTACGCCGGTTACCGCCGAAGATTTCGTCTATAGCTGGCAGCGTCTGGCGGATCCGAATACCGCCTCCCCGTATGCGAGTTACCTCCAGTATGGCCATATTGCCAATATCGATGACATCATCACGGGTAAAAAGCCAGTTACCGACCTGGGCGTAAAAGCCATCGATGCCAACACCTTTGAAGTGACGTTGAGCGAACCTGTTCCGTACTTCTATAAGCTGCTGGTTCACCCGTCCGTCTCCCCGGTACCAAAATCCGCAGTAGAAAAATTTGGTGAAAAATGGACGCAGCCTGCGAATATCGTGACCAACGGTGCATATAAGCTGAAGGACTGGGTCGTTAACGAACGTATGGTGCTGGAGCGCAACCCGCAGTATTGGGATAATGCGAAGACCGTTATCAATCAGGTCACCTACCTGCCAATCTCTTCTGAAGTGACGGACGTAAACCGCTACCGCAGCGGTGAAATCGACATGACCTATAACAATATGCCGATTGAACTGTTCCAGAAGCTGAAAAAAGAGATCCCTAAAGAAGTTCACGTCGATCCGTATCTGTGCACCTACTATTACGAAATTAACAACCAGAAAGCACCGTTCACCGACGTACGTGTTCGTACCGCACTGAAGCTGGCTCTGGATCGCGACATTATCGTGAATAAAGTGAAGAATCAGGGCGACCTGCCGGCTTACAGCTACACCCCGCCTTACACCGACGGTATGAAGCTGGTTGAACCTGAATGGTTCAAATGGTCCCAGGAAAAACGTAACGAAGAAGCGAAAAAACTGCTGGCTGAAGCTGGCTATACCGCCGACAAGCCGCTGACCTTTAGCCTGTTGTACAACACCTCCGATCTGCATAAAAAGCTGGCTATTGCCGTCGCGTCAATCTGGAAGAAAAACCTCGGCGTGAACGTGAAGCTGGAAAACCAGGAATGGAAAACCTTCCTCGATACGCGCCACCAGGGAACCTTTGACGTGGCTCGTGCAGGATGGTGTGCGGACTATAACGAACCGACCTCATTCCTGAACACCATGCTGAGCGACAGTTCGAACAATACCGCACACTATAAGAGCCCGGCGTTTGATAAGCTGATTGGCGAAACCCTGAAGGTGGCAGATGACGCCCAGCGCGCCGATCTGTACGCGAAATCAGAACAACAGCTCGATAAAGACTCTGCGATCGTTCCGGTTTACTACTACGTTAACGCCCGCCTGGTGAAACCATGGGTAGGGGGTTATACCGGTAAAGACCCGTTGGATAATATTTCCGTTAAGAATCTTTATATTATCAAGCATTAATGGCAATACGTGGGGCGAGCGAGCTTGCCCCACTGTGTCTATTTTGTAACATTCATCAGGCACACGCCAGAAGGTACGGGCAATGTTGAAATTTATCCTGCGTCGCTGTCTTGAAGCGATTCCAACGTTATTTATTCTAATTACAATTTCCTTCTTCATGATGCGTCTTGCACCGGGCAGTCCTTTTACCGGTGAACGCACGCTTCCGCCAGAAGTTATGGCCAACATCGAAGCGAAATACCATTTAAACGATCCTATCACCACGCAGTACTTCAACTATCTGAAGCAGCTTGCACACGGTGATTTTGGTCCGTCATTTAAATATAAAGACTATTCCGTTAACGACCTGGTGGCGTCCAGCTTCCCGGTATCGGCTAAATTAGGGGCTGCTGCATTTATCCTGGCCGTTGTTCTCGGTGTCACTGCGGGCGTTATCGCTGCGCTAAAACAAAATACCCGATGGGATTACGCCGTAATGGGGGTCGCAATGACCGGGGTGGTTATCCCCAGCTTCGTTGTCGCGCCGTTGCTGGTCATGATATTCGCCATAACCCTGAAATGGCTTCCCGGGGGCGGCTGGAACGGCGGGGCGCTGAAGTTCATGATATTGCCGATGGTGGCATTATCTCTGGCCTACATCGCCAGCATCGCCCGTATTACTCGCGGTTCAATGATTGAAGTCCTGCACTCGAACTTCATCCGTACCGCCCGTGCGAAAGGGCTGCCGATGCGCCGGATTATTTTCCGTCATGCCCTCAAGCCTGCACTGTTACCGGTACTCTCCTATATGGGTCCGGCTTTCGTCGGCATTATCACGGGTTCAATGGTGATTGAAACCATTTATGGTCTGCCGGGCATCGGGCAGCTGTTTGTTAACGGGGCGCTTAACCGTGACTATTCGCTGGTGCTGAGCCTGACGATCCTCGTGGGCGCGCTGACCATTCTGTTTAATGCCGTTGTCGATGTGCTGTATGCCGTTATCGACCCGAAAATCCGTTACTAACTGGAGCACGCCATGATGTTGAGTAAGAAAAACAGCGAGGCGCTGGAAAACTTCAGTGAAAAGCTGGAGGTCGAAGGTCGTAGCCTTTGGCAGGACGCCCGCCGTCGTTTTATGCATAACCGTGCCGCCGTTGCCAGCCTGGTCGTGCTGGTGCTTATCGCGCTGTTCGTAACCCTGGCACCAATGCTCTCTCAGTTCACCTATTTCGATACGGACTGGGGCATGATGTCCAGCGCGCCGGATATGGAATCCGGGCACTATTTCGGCACCGACTCCTCCGGGCGTGATTTGCTGGTGCGTGTGGCGATTGGCGGCCGTATCTCCCTGATGGTTGGCATCGCGGCGGCGCTGGTGGCGGTGATTGTCGGCACGCTTTACGGCTCGCTTTCCGGTTACCTCGGCGGGAAAGTGGACTCCGTGATGATGCGTCTGCTAGAAATCCTGAACTCCTTCCCGTTCATGTTCTTCGTCATTCTGCTGGTGACCTTCTTTGGTCAAAATATCCTGCTGATCTTCGTGGCGATCGGGATGGTGTCCTGGCTGGATATGGCGCGTATTGTGCGCGGCCAGACGCTGAGCCTCAAACGTAAGGAGTTTATCGAAGCCGCACAGGTTGGCGGCGTTTCTACCGCCAATATTGTGGTGCGTCATATCGTTCCTAACGTGCTGGGCGTGGTGGTGGTGTACGCCTCCCTGCTGGTGCCAAGTATGATCCTGTTTGAATCTTTCCTGAGCTTCCTGGGATTAGGTACGCAAGAGCCGTTGAGTAGCTGGGGCGCTCTGTTAAGTGATGGCGCAAACTCCATGGAAGTGTCACCGTGGTTACTGCTGTATCCGGCGGGCTTCCTGGTCGTCACCCTGTTCTGTTTCAACTTTATCGGCGATGGCCTGCGTGATGCCCTCGACCCGAAAGACCGTTAAGGAGCGCCGTCATGACCATTATTGAAACGGCAACCGCGCCACAGGCGCAACAGCGGACCAGCGCACTGCTGGACGTTAAAGACCTCCGCGTGACGTTTAAAACCCCTGACGGTGATGTTACTGCCGTTAACGATCTCAACTTCGACCTGCGTGCCGGTGAAACGCTGGGCATTGTGGGCGAATCAGGTTCCGGTAAATCCCAGACCGCATTCGCGCTGATGGGCCTGCTGGCGTCAAACGGCGTGATCGGCGGTTCGGCGACGTTTAACGGGAAAGAGATCCTGAATTTGCCGGAACATGAGCTGAACAAGCTGCGCGCCGAGCAGATTTCAATGATTTTCCAGGATCCGATGACGTCCCTGAACCCCTATATGCGGGTGGGCGAACAGCTGATGGAAGTGCTGATGCTCCACAAGGGGCTGGGTAAAGCCGAAGCGTTTGAAGAGTCCGTCAAAATGCTGGATGCGGTGAAAATGCCTGAAGCACGCAAGCGCATGCGCATGTATCCGCACGAGTTTTCCGGCGGTATGCGTCAGCGCGTTATGATCGCGATGGCATTGCTTTGCCGGCCAAAACTGCTGATCGCTGATGAACCAACCACCGCCCTGGACGTGACCGTTCAGGCGCAGATCATGACGTTGCTGAACGAGCTGAAGCGCGAGTTCAACACCGCCATCATTATGATCACCCACGATTTAGGCGTCGTTGCCGGGATCTGCGACAAAGTGTTAGTCATGTATGCAGGCCGCACGATGGAATACGGTAATGCCCGCGATGTGTTCTACCAGCCAGCCCATCCGTACTCTATCGGGCTGTTGAATGCCGTTCCGCGTCTTGATGCGGAAGGGGAGTCGCTGCTGACTATCCCGGGCAACCCGCCTAACCTGCTGCGTCTGCCAAAAGGCTGCCCGTTCCAGCCGCGTTGTCCGCATGCGATGGAAATCTGTAACAGCGCACCGCCGCTGGAAGCGTTTGCCCCAGGCCGTCTGCGCGCCTGCTTTAAGCCGCTGGAGGAGCTGGTATGAACGCGATCGACGAAAAAAGAAATGTGCTGCTCGAAATCGCTGACCTGAAGGTCCATTTCGATATCAAAGACGGTAAACAGTGGTTCTGGCAGCCTGCCAAAACCCTGAAAGCGGTGGATGGCGTCACGCTACGCCTGTACGAAGGCGAGACCCTGGGCGTGGTAGGCGAATCCGGCTGCGGCAAATCGACGTTTGCGCGTGCGATCATCGGCCTGGTGAAGGCCACCGACGGGAAAGTGGCCTGGCTTGGCAAAGATCTGCTGGGGATGAAGCCGGATGAATGGCGCGACGTGCGCAGCGACATCCAGATGATTTTCCAGGATCCACTTGCGTCCCTGAACCCGCGTATGACCATTGGCGAAATCATTGCCGAGCCGCTGCGCACCTATCATCCGAAGATGCCGCGCCAGGAAATTCGCGATCGGGTGAAAGCGATGATGCTCAAGGTGGGTCTGCTGCCAAACCTCATCAACCGCTACCCACACGAGTTTTCCGGCGGTCAGTGCCAGCGTATCGGTATCGCACGCGCGTTGATCCTTGAACCAAAACTGATTATCTGTGATGAGCCGGTTTCGGCGCTGGACGTTTCCATCCAGGCCCAGGTGGTTAACCTGCTACAGAAACTGCAACGGGAAATGGGGCTGTCGCTGATCTTCATAGCCCACGATCTGGCGGTGGTAAAACACATTTCGGACCGTGTGCTGGTCATGTATCTGGGCCACGCCGTGGAGCTGGGCACGTATGATGAGGTGTACCACAATCCTCTGCACCCTTATACCAAAGCGCTGATGTCTGCGGTTCCCGTTCCGGACCCCGATCTGGAAAAAAATAAAACCATTCAGCTTCTGGAAGGTGAACTGCCTTCGCCAATCAACCCGCCTTCAGGCTGCGTATTCCGTACTCGATGCCCAATAGCCGGGCCGGAATGTGCAAAAACACGGCCGGTTCTGGAGGGCAGTTTCCGACATGCGGTTTCCTGCCTGAAAGTAGACCCGTTATAATCGCAAGGGCTGACATAATGTCAGCCCTTATTTTTCGAGGTTAATGTGTCGCGATTATTCACGTCGGCCCGTCAGCGGCTGTATCACCTTTTATTTGATCCTGAAACGGTTTCCGGTCGCCGCTTCGAAGGTCTGTGTGGTTTATTTGCGCTGATTAGCGTCATTATTATCTTTATCGAATCCGGCGCCGGAACGCAGTACCACATGACGTATGAGGAGTGGCACGTTTTCGTCTGGCTGGAATTGATTGTCACGCTGGTGTTTACTGCGGAATATGTGCTGAGGGTCATTAGCTGGCCAAATCCGGCGAAATACGTTTTCAGCTTCTGGGGATTTATTGATTTAGCCACCATCCTGCCGCTGTATGTCATGTGGCTGTGGCCTGAGATCAGCCTGAATTATGTGTTTGCCTGGCGTGCAATGCGGGCGATTCGTGTGTTACGGATTCTCAAACTGCTGCGCTTTATGCCGTCGCTGCGGGTTTTTTGGGTTGCCATTGTCAGCGCCCGCCACCAGCTGATTCTCTTCTATTCGTTTATTGCTATCGTGATGATCGTTTTTGGCTCCCTGATGTATTTAATCGAAGGGCCGAAATACGGGTTTACCACGCTTAATGCGTCTGTTTACTGGGCTATCGTCACGGTGACCACCGTGGGCTATGGCGATATTACCCCGCATACGCCGCTCGGACGTATTGTGGCATCGGTTCTTATCCTGATCGGCTATTCTGTGATAGCGATTCCGACGGGGTTAATTACCACCCATATGAGCAGCGCCTTCCAGAACAGCAAGCAGCAACGCAAATGTCCGAATTGTCAGCAGGGGAATCATGAACCCGGCGCGCGGTTTTGTCACCGCTGTGGAAATGCCTTACCGGATTAAATAAAAAAGGCTGCGCGGGCAGCCTTTTTTATTATTCGCGCCAGAGGATATGGCACAGTTTGTGATCTTTCTCGCGGCACAGCAGGACGCGGGCAAAGATGTCGTTAATTTCTCCGCCGTCTTCATCTGCAAGGCCAATCACCACCTCGGCGAAGAAGTCCGGGTTGAGATCAAAATCGACATGTTCGGCCCAGTCTTCAGCCGGATCGAACAGCTCAGCACCGCCACGCTCTTCAAATTGCAGGTTGAAAAGAATGACGTCAGCAGGGTCGAGATTATCGACCGCCAGCTCGAGAAAAATATCGTAGGCCTGTTCGAGCGTTTCGTCTTCGGTCAGGCGATTGTTCAGATCCATTTCCATGATGACTACCTGTTAAAAATCGTTGGGCACGTTTTACAGCAACGGACTAAAGAAGTAAAACAGTCGTTCGGCAATTCGCTGCCACAGCGGACGTTTCGCCCACAGTCTGGCGTCCAGCAGGCGTGAGCGGGAGATATAATCGTCCTGAACCGCCGCCAGATCGCCACCGAACCCGGCGTCATCAATGACCAGCGTAATTTCAAAATTCAGCCACAGACTGCGCATATCGAGGTTGACGGTACCCACCAGGCTCAGCTCTCCGTCCACCAGCACGCTCTTGGTGTGTAACAGGCCGCCTTCGAACTGATAAATTTTAACGCCTGCGGCCAGCAGCTCACTAAAGAACGCGCGGCTTGCCCATCCCACCAGCAGCGAATCGTTCTTGCGCGGCATAATAATGCTCACATCCACTCCGCGCTGTGCCGCTGTACAGATGGCATGCAGAAGGTCGTCGCTGGGAACGAAATAGGGCGTGGTCATGATCAGATATTCCCGCGCGGAGTACGCGGCGGTCAGCAGTGCCTGATGGATCAGATCTTCCGGAAAGCCAGGACCGGAGGCGATAGTGTGGATAGTGTGCCCGCTGGCTTCCTCAAACGGCATGATATTGCCATCCGGCGGCGGGGGAAGAATGCGTTTACCGGTTTCAATTTCCCAGTCGCAGGAGTAGACGATGCCCATTGAGGTCGCGATCGGTCCCTCCATCCGCGCCATCAGATCGATCCATTGCCCCACGCCGGAATCCTGCTTGAAGAAGCGGGGGTCAACCATGTTCATGCTGCCGGTGTAGGCGATGTAGTTATCGATCAGAACCATTTTCCGGTGCTGGCGGAGATCCATGCGGCGCAGAAAGACGCGGAAAAGATTCACTTTTAGCGCCTCGACCACCTCGATACCGGCGTTGCGCATCATGCCTGCCCACGGGCTACGGAAAAAGGCCACGCTGCCGGCGGAGTCCAGCATCAGGCGGCAGTGGATACCGCGACGTGCAGCGGCCATTAGCGATTCGGCGACCTGGTCCGCCATGCCGCCCGGCTGCCAGATATAAAACACCATCTCGATATTATGCCGGGCGAGCTGGATATCACGGATCAGCGCCTGCATCACATCATCAGAAGAGGTCATCAGTTGCAGCTGATTGCCTTTTACCCCAGCAATCCCCTGGCGGCGTTCGCACAGCTTGAACAGAGATGCGGCCACGCTACTGTTCTCTTCAGCGAAGATATGCTTGCAGGCTTTAAGGTCGGCAAGCCATTTCGCCGTGGAGGGCCACATGGCGCGGGCGCGTTCGGCGCGGCGTTTACCCAGATGAAGTTCACCGAAAGAGAGATAGGCGATGATGCCCACCAGCGGCAGAATGTAGATAATCAGAAGCCAGGCCATGGCGGAAGGTACCGCTCTGCGTTTCATCAGAATGCGCAACGTCACCCCGGCAATTAACAGCCAGTATCCTAAAATGACCAGCCAACTCACCACGGTGTAGAAGGTTGTCATAAATAAAAAATCCTTTTGAAAGCGTATTGTTATGAGTTTACGCATCAGGATTCATCTGGCAAATAAAAACGGCAGATAAAAGCGCTGGTTTGCCGCCTGCTTAGGCATATAATGGCATCTCTGTTAGAGAAAGAGTTGTAGACATGAAGCGCAGTAGAACTGAAGTTGGGCGCTGGCGCATGTTGCGACAGGTGAGTCGTCGTAAGGCTCGTTGGCTGGAAGCACAATCCCGCCGCAATATGCGTATCCACGCCATCAGAAAATGTGGCCTGAACAGACACCGTAACGCGCTGTTGTTCGCGGTCCAGGACATCTGAAAAGCATGAAGGGCACCGTAAAGGTGCCCATTAAACATCCAGGCTATCAATTTTTGCAGTCTCTTCCCATCTGCTTCCGCGATATACTAACTTCCCATAACGTCATGATATTAAAAGATGAATCCTTATCTCTGGATTTTTATTGTACTTTTGGCGCTGGATGCGCTCAGGGAAGATTTAGGACTTTCGTCATTTTCCTCATTGGCAGATTATGTTTTCGCATGGGGAATACATTTTTATTAAAGGAAAAAAGGATGAACGGAAAAGTAATGGCAGCACTCTTTGGGATTGCGATATTAAGCGGTTGTGCCAGCAGCAAAACCTCACCCGAACGGCACGCGTTTTATTTCGTGTCGCATCAGTCCAGCTTTACTGGCGGCAACTACACCTCCAGCGTGCAGAAAAATTATCAGCTGAACGTGGCGCAGTTCCGCGAGCTTTATGCCCGGGGCAAAGCTGACCGCGCGGAAGGGCGGACTGAGGCTGAAGCCAGTGAATACGCGCAAAGCATTCGCGATCAGCTAAAAGAAAATGCGAAGTCGCAGGAATTGTTCGCAGGCAACGCGAAGGATAAATGGTCTTCGGACATGGACAGTAAAGACGCCCTATTATTTGGTAACGAACTGGCCGCGACTTATCTTGATGGCTATAACGGCGTACAATAGCGCAACTGATTCAGGGGATACCGTAATTACCGGTATCCCCGCTGTTTTTGAGCGAAAGGAGTGAGACGTGTTTGCGGAGTTTGGTGTACTGAATTTCTGGACCTATGTTGTCGGCGCATTTTTTATCGTGCTGGTTCCAGGACCGAACACCTTGTTTGTGCTGAAAACAGGGATTGGCCACGGCGTTAAGAAAGGCTATCTGGCAGCCACCGGTGTGTTTATTGGTGATGCCGTGCTGATGTTTCTGGCCTGGGCGGGCGTCGCCGCGTTGATCCAGACCACTCCGGTTTTATTTAATATTGTCCGCTATCTGGGCGCGTTTTATCTGCTGTGGCTGGGCGGAAAAATGCTCTGGTCCGTTATGACGCGTCAAAAAAATGCGCACGAAAGTAGCGCCGAACCGGCAAGCGCAATCCTTAAGCGTTCGCTGGTGCTTAGCCTGACGAACCCGAAAGCGATTCTCTTTTACGTGTCGTTCTTCGTGCAGTTCATTGATGTCAATGCGAAGAATACCGGCACGTCGTTCCTGATCCTCGCCACAACGCTTGAGCTGATCAGCTTCGTGTACATGAGCTTCCTGATTTTCTCAGGCGCGTTTGTCACGCGTTACCTCAAAACCAAAAAGAAACTGGCGAAGCTGGGGAACGGGCTGATAGGTCTGCTGTTTGTCGGATTTGCGGCGAGGCTGGCGTCGCTGCACTGAATGAAGAAAAGGCTCCCGAGGGAGCCTTTCGTTTCAGAATACTTTTTTATACGGACGAACCGTGACTTTCTCGTACACGCCGGCTGCGACGTACGGGTCTGCTTCTGCCCAGGCCTGCGCGGCTTCCAGAGATTCAAACTCGGCAATCACCGTGGAGCCGGTAAAACCCGCCGCGCCCGGATCGTTGCTGTCAACGGCAGGCATCGGGCCTGCGGTCAGCAACCGACCTTCATCCTGTAGCAACTGTAAACGCGCCAGATGAGCAGGGCGAACGGAAAGACGTTTTTCCAGAGAATCAGGTACATCTTCAGCGTAAATCACGTAAAGCACGGCAAAGCTCCTTAACCGGTAAAAGTGGCAATTACGTTATGTGAAAGCACAAATGACTGCAATGTAAAGATAATAACAATGTTAAAACCCTGATCTGGATGCCCCTTTTTTGCCCTCATGTACGCTTAAATTGCGCCAGGACAAAGTGTCTTATTGAATATGATTGCTATTTGCATTTAAAATCGAGGTTCGGTTTTTTAACGTTGATGATTATGACTTCGATGACCCTTGATTTACCTCGCCGCTTTCCATGGCCGACGCTGCTTTCCGTCGTTATTCACGGTGCTGTCGTGGCGGGTCTGCTCTATACCTCGGTTCATCAGGTTATTGAAATGCCGGCGCCTGCGCAGCCAATTTCTGTGACCATGGTATCGCCTGCGGATCTTGAGCCGCCGCAGGTTGCGCCGCCGCCACAGCCCGTTGTTGAACCCGAGCCGGAGCCAGAGCCCGAGCCGGTTCCTGAACCGCCGAAAGAAGCGCCGGTAGTGATCCATAAGCCGGAGCCGAAACCTAAGCCGAAGCCAAAACCAAAGCCGGTCAAAAAGGTGGAAGAGCGTCCGAAACGCGAAGTGCGTCCGGTTGAGCCACGCGCCACGCAGCCGGTTGAAAATGCCGCCCCGTCACGTCCGCTGATGAATAACACCACGACCGCGACAAAACCGACGGTAACGGCGCCCGCGGGCCCGCGCGCGCTGAGCCGTAACCAGCCGCAGTACCCGGCACGTGCCCAGGCGTTACGTATTGAAGGGCGTGTACGGGTGAAATTCGACGTTACGGCCGATGGACGTGTCGATAACGTGGAAATCCTGTCCGCACAGCCGGCGAATATGTTTGAACGCGAAGTTAAATCGGCCATGCGCAGGTGGCGCTATGAAGCCGGTAAACCCGGCAATGGGTTGATTGTGAACATTGTCTTCCGCCTGAACGGCGGGGCACAGATGGAATAAAAGAAGCCTCCGCAAGGAGGCTTTTTTTACCTGAGGATCAGCTCCGTGGGAGCTGGCGGGGCTTACCGTCGCTATCCACCGCCACATAGATAAATAATGCCTCCGTCGCCTTATAGCGCTGACCAATCGGCTCAGAAGAGACTTTTTTCACCCATACTTCAATGTTGATGGAGACAGACGTATTGCCGCGTTTTACGCAGCGTGCGTAACAGCACACCACGTCCCCCACCGCGACAGGGCGCAGAAAGGTCATGCCATCGACCCGGACTGTCACCACGCGCCCGTGTGCAATCTCTTTTGCCAGGATTGCACCGCCCATATCCATCTGCGACATCAACCAGCCGCCAAAAATATCGCCATTGGCATTCGTATCCGCAGGCATTGCCAGTGTGCGTAAAACCAGTTCGCCCTGTGGGGCGTCATTTGTTGTCATTGTTTTAAACTCGTAACTGAAGACTTCAGGCGGGATGCTACTATGATTTCTGGCTGGAGAGAATAGGGTTAGCGCCCGCCGAGCAGGCGCCTTAGGGTCAGAAGGACAGTGTCACGCCGGCGTAATACGCACGGCCTGGTTCGTTATAGGTCGATGCACCGTCATTTTCTCGGTAAATCTGCTTATCAAAGAGGTTGCTGATCCCGGCATTCAGGCGGAGATCTTTTGTCAGTTGATAGTTACTACCGATCCCAACGATGGAATAGGCGCCAATCTCTTTATCTGACATTGCATTCTGCTCTTTGCGGATTTCAGCATTTTCTCTTGGCTTCTGGCGGCCATACATCGTCCAGCTAAGGTTCGCTGAAAGTTTGCTGTTAACCTGCCAGTCGAGCATCGTGTTGACGGTATATTTTGGGATAATCGACAGAGGGTTGCCGGTGTCCTTACTTTCAGACTGAATCATATACGTCGCATTGGTACGCCAGGTTAGCGTGTCGCGGATAACCGGGACGGTGAGGTTGCCTTCCAGCCCCTCAACAACAGCCTTTCCTCCGTTCTGCCACTGAAGGATATTTGCGCCGCTGCTTGTCTGGCCCAGCACGTCCGTTCCTGAAACAATCTTGTTTTTGTAATCGTTGCGGAACCAGGTTATGCCAGCCTCGTAGCCTTCCAGCGCAAAGGCCAGGCCAATCTCTTTGTTCACGCTGATTTCAGGATCCAGATCCGGATTACCTAACAGGTAACAGCTTCCTTCGGAAACGTTGTTCGGGCAGCCATTGCCGCGGGTGGAAAGCAGATAGCCTTCGCTGGATTGATACAGGTTTGGCGCTTTAAATACCCGAGCGATACCCGCTTTAACCTTGAACATGTCACCCAAATCCTGAGAGAGGTTCAGGCTAGGACTCCAGTTGCTGCCAAACTGATTGTGATAATCAAAGCGGAGCCCTGGGATCAGGTTGGTGCCCTGGCGCGCTTCAATATTGTCCTCAAGATAGATGCCAGTGAGGTCAGCGCTGTTTTTGCTGTTGCGCTCAGAAGCCGTACCGGGAACGCCGTTAATCACTTCTCCCGACACATTTGTCGCCTGCATTGAGGCCGGATCGTTCAGTTCATCACGGTTCCATTCTGCACCAACGGTTAGCGTCTGTTCGACCAGCCAGAAGAAAGGAATGTTCAGTTCACCCGTTGAACGGTATGACTCCAGCCGGCTGGTATCGTATTTATCGCTATTGATCATCCCCTCAACTTTGCCCGTAGAGCCTTCTTCCAGACGGGTGTTGTTGGTCTTTTCATAATAAACACCGAACTTTGACTGACCCCAGTCCCAGATGCCGTTGTGCGTAATGCCATAAGACTGGCGGTACATTCGGTTCGTTTCGTGTCCATACAGGGACGACACCAGACCGTCAGGGCTGACGTTGCTGTTGCTGTATTGAGTATCACCCGCGTAGATATTGCCCTGGCGGCTGTAGCTGTAGTCGAAATCGATAATCTGCTGTGGCGTGAGTTTCCAGGAGAGCAGGGCATTAATGTCCTTGTTGCGCACGCCTTCACGTCCGGCGGCGTAAGAGCCGTTTTGCGCGGTGTTGATGTCCTGAGCATCTGCGTCAGTTTTGTTGATATTCCCGTACAGGCGCATCGTTAACGCATCGCCCGCAAGGGGGCCGCTCAGATCAAAATTAGCGCGTTTCGTCGCTCCCTCTTTATCATTTTCAGGCTGGTTAGTGTACAGGGAGAGCGAGCCGTGCCAGTCGTTGGTCGGGCGTTTGGTAATGATGTTGACGACGCCGCCGGCCGCCCCCGAACCATAGCGGGCGGCAGCAGGTCCCCGGAGCACTTCAATGCGCTCAACCATCTCTGGCGGAACCCAGTTGGTATCCCCGCGGGTGTCGCGCTCCCCGCGCCAGCTGTAGCGCACCGAGTTACGTGACGTCACCGGCACACCGTCAATCAGAATCAGCGTGTTCTCCGGCCCCATACCGCGGATGTCGATCTGGCGGTTGTTACCGCGGCTGCCTGTCGCGCTGTTTCCGGTGAGGTTAACCCCGGGCATTTTGCGAATAATTTCTGAAAGATCGTTAACCGGTGGATCCTTTTCTATGTCCTTTGCCGTGATGATGGAAACCCCCGGCTGTTGCTTCAGCGCCTCTTCAGCGGTGGCCTGAACAACCATTGTTTCACCATCGGCGAGAGGATCTTCCGCTGCGTGTGCGCTCTGATAAAGCGTTGAAAGAATGGCGAGCGTAAGTGTAGCCGGGGCAAATCTTATTATGTTATTCATCAACTCATTTCCATTTGTTAAAAATGCGATGACGAATATTAATGATAGTCATTCTCATTACAATAAAGTGACAGCAAACTCCATAAAATCTTCATGATTCAGACATTTTCGCAGGAAGGATGTAGAGAAAAGAGAAGGCGGGAAAAGAGGCCAGACCGCGTGGCGATCTGGCCAGAGGGATCAGTGCTTGTCATCCTGCGGCATGTGGCGATAAATATAAACGCCGCTGAGCAGGGTGAAGATAAGAGTCAGCGCCGTCAGGCCAAACACCTTGAAGTTGACCCAGATATTCTGCGGCAGCCAGAATGCGATATAGATATTCGCCAGACCACACAGAATAAAAAATAGCGCCCAGGCGATATTCAGACGCCCCCACACAGCCTGTGGCAGGGTCAGTTCTTTCCCCAGCATGCGCTGGATCAGCGGCTTCTTCATCACCCACTGGCTGATGAGGAGTGCGCCCGCAAACAGGCCGTAAATCACCGTGACCTTCCATTTGATAAATTCATCATTGTGGAAGAACAACGTCAGACCTCCAAACACCGCCACCATCAGGAAGGTGATGAGCGCCATCTTTTCAACTTTGCGATAGCGAACCCAGCTGTAAATCAGCACCACAGCCGTTGCCACAATCAGCGCCAGCGTGCCGGCATAAATGTCGTACAGCTTATAAAAAGCGAAAAATACGATCAGCGGTAAAAAATCAAGAAACTGCTTCATTCTGCGATCCCAGTTACTGACGAATTAACATGTACAGGCGGAACAAATAGACCAGCAGCACGGCTGAAATCAGATTGCTCAGCGTATTGGCGACAACCGCTCCGACGTTTGGCGTTAACACCGCAAAATTCGGCGCAAACAGCAACAGCAGAGTTTTGGCCAGCAGCCAGCTGATAACGGCCGGGGCGACCAGTCGCATATTGGCCCATGCGAGCCTGATGCTGCTGCGCATGGCGGTGAAAATGCCCATTTTGTCCTGCACAACCATTACTGGCGCGAATGAAAGCACGATAGCCAGCAGCACGCCCGGAACGACAACCAACATTATCCCCATCTGGACCAGCAGCGTGGTCAGGAAGATGAGGATAAACAGTTTTGGCAGCACCGGAGCGCTGGCCCCGATTGCACGTAACGCGCTGACGCGTTGGCCGGCAGACACCAGCTGGATCATCAGCAACACGCCACCCGCCAGAATGGCGTTGCCAATCAGGCCCGAGAAGGTAGATGCCGCAGATGCGCGCAGCAAGATTTGCTGTTGCTCTGGCGTCATATTCTGCACAAGGTCAAACAACCCTGCGCTGCCTGCAAGATTTTCCCCCTGGCTCAGCGTGGCAATCTGTTCATCACTGGGTGAGAACGCATGACCCAGCACCACCGTAATAAAGGCGCACAACAACGCGATCAGTAAAAAGGTAATGAACTGATTGCGGAAAAAATTTCCCGTGTCACGGTAGACAGACTTCGCCGTGATAGACATGCACTCTCCTTGAGTATTGCAGGTGTTAATTAGCCGGCAATTGTACACCGGATAACACGCTGGTGGCAGCATCAAGGCTTGTATGGAAAAGCATATCTTTGTAAAGCGGCGGTAATCCATAGCGGGCGCGGGCGCGATTGCATGCCTCATTGACCTGCCCATCCTTTCCCGACATCGCGAAAGTGCGACACGGGCTGGGGCGATCCGCGTAAATGGAACAGCGGGTGGATACCCCAGGCTCACCTTGCAGTGCCACACAGCGGCTCTGTTTTTGGTTGGTGCCGCGCATACAGCGCAGAAAAGGGGTTAAGGGTTCAGTGAGATCAACCGGAACGGTGCCGCCGCCATCGCTGGCTTCAGCCCAGTAGAACGAGACTCGAAAATACGCACAACAGGCTCCGCACGTCATGCACGGGTTATGATCACTCATGGCACACCTGCAAAAGTAGAACGCATCAAATCACATTGTGAGAGCGATAAATTATCCAGCCGCTACAGGAAGCGCAAGAGAGGGAAAACAGAAAATTTTGTAACCATGAAATGCCAAAAATTGACGCGGTAACAACTTATTGCTTTATGAGGCGTCACCAAAAATTAACCTAGATCAATGAATGTTAACTTACTGGTTTTAATGTGATCTGTGTTAGATCACTTATTACTCATTTGTGAGTATATTCTCCTCCGCAATTAAAACCACAACGATGGAGCGGATATGAAAAAATTAGCGGTGGCAGCCCTTATCTTAAGCAGTCTCTCTGGCGGCGCGTACGCGCATGAAGCAGGCGAATTCTTTATTCGTGCCGGTTCGGCAACGGTACGTCCAACGGAAGGGTCTGATAATGTACTGGGTATGGGCGGGTTTAACGTCAGCAATAACACCCAGTTAGGCCTGACGTTTACGTATATGGCAACGGATAACGTTGGCGTCGAGCTTTTAGCCGCCACGCCATTCCGTCACCGCGTCGGTTTAGGACCGACCGGGGACATTGCCACGGTTCACCATTTGCCACCAACGCTGATGGCGCAGTGGTACTTCGGCGATTCCAGCAGCAAGGTGCGCCCTTATATTGGTGCAGGGGTTAACTACACCACCTTCTTTGATGAGAAATTTAACGATACCGGTAAAAAGGCCGGGCTCTCCGATCTCAGCCTGAAAGACTCGTGGGGTATGGCGGGGCAGGTTGGTCTGGATTATCTGATTAACCGTGACTGGCTGATCAACGCCTCGGTCTGGTATATGGACATTGATACGGACGTGCGCTTTAAAGCTGGCGGGCAGCAGCAAAGTATCAATACCCGACTGGATCCGTGGGTATTTATGTTCTCAGCAGGCTATCGTTTCTGACAGAAGATATATCCCCTGTCAGCCGGTGATTGCTGTATGGTGGTTGTTCCATACACCTGGCTGGAGGGGATATCCCCAACATCAAATTTGAGTGTCCGGTTTGTGCAGGTAAACAGTTTCAGTTCACGACGTTCAGCCCAGCACATAGCCTACCTCACGGTGCTATCTGTTCCGTTTGCGGAACACGTCTCACCATTCATTCATGCCTGCCGAAGCTCAGACGACGACGGTGGCCAAAGCCAGTAAACTAGAAAAGGCCTCTGAGAGGCCTTTTTCGATCGTGAAGTCACTTCTGAATTAAATAACGAATGGTTGGTCCGTCCTGCTGGATATCCAGCACGGTATAGCCGTGATTTTTGGCATCAAGAGGAATGTTATTGATCGACTGGGGGCAAACGCTCACCACTTCCAGAATTTCACCTTTCTTTAGCTGCGGTAGCGCTTCAAGCGTGGCGACGGCCGGGTAAGGGCAAGGTTCACCCACCATATCGAGACGATAATCAGGCACGATCTCTTTCATGCGGCATTCTCCTGAGTTTCAGTTTTGGCGGTGGCGCGTCGGAAGAAGCGCTTCTCTTGTGCAACAACCAGTAAGAAGGCGATAAGCAGCAGGGCGTAGGTCACCAGGAGCCCCCCGAGTGGACCAAAGGTATTCAGCAGGTTGACCTTGTCCCAGTTTGTTGCCAGTACCGGAGAGACGTCATCCCAGTAGTAGGCCAGAATGGTAGAGCCAATCACGTTACCCAGACCCACCCACCAGTAATGCACCTGGCCTTCCACAGCGCGATACATCCAGCCGGTTTCACACCCGCCCGCCAGCACGATGCCAAAACCAAACAGCAGCCCGCCAATGACGGCATTTGGGCCCGCCCACATGATTTTCGGTTCCACGCCGAGCTGAACGTAGCTGAAGATGCCGATCGCGCTCACGGCCATACCGGCAATGATCGCCTTCGCCATCATGCTTCGTCCGGTGATCCACATATCGCGAAACGCGGAGGTAAAGCAGATCTGCGCGCGTTCAATCAGCAGACCAAAACCGACGCCGAACAGCATGGCCAGGCCGAGTTTTGGCTGATTCATCGCCGTGCAAATCGCCCAGGCAACCATGGCAAAAAAGACCAGCATACCGAGGCGGAAGCGACGACGCGCCTGATCGGGTTTTTGCGTTAACGGAGAGGCAGCGCTAACTTTCGTCATTTTCACCGGAATGCGGAACAGCGGCACCAGGGTGAATTTAGCACCGAAGTAGGAGCCGATGGCGGTGGCGACGGCAAAGAACCAGGCATGCAGCGAGAACTGCGGAATACCGGTAAAGAACGCGGCCAGATTACAGCCCATCGCCAGGCGGGCGCCAAACCCGGCAATGATGCCGCCGACCACGGCCTGCATAATGCGGATGCGGCTTTTCGGCATGCGCAACTTAACGTTGTTGGCCCACAGCGCGGCCGCAAAACAGCCGCCGAACATGCCAATGATCATCATCCCGTCGATGCGGGTCAGCGGTGTGCCCTCAAGATGGATCAGTTTGAAGTAGCCCCACTCTTCGGCATGGACGCCTGCCAGCTGTAATAGCTGCCCACCCCAGCGGGTAAACTCGCCCGTAACAGCCCAGAAGGTGCCGGTAATACCGAAATAATAAGTAGAGAGAATGCCTGCCGCGATAACGGCCGGAACAGGTGACCAGAACTTAACCAGGTAAGTCTGTTTGAAGGAATGCCATGACATGAATAACCTCTGAACTCAGAAGGGTAACGCTAAAAAGAGCCCAGATCATACGCTTACGCGAAAGTTTGGAAAGTCATTCACACCGAAAATATCGACAGGATCAATTTTGACCTGCTTCTTTCAGGAAGAGAGAAGGGAAAACCGCCTGACGCCGGGGCCAGACGGTGTTAACGGTTACGCCTTGCGCGTGGCCGCTTTCATGGATGTGACGAATGCGTGTAACTCAGCCAGCATCTGCTCTGGCTTATCCACGTTCTTCTCGATAATTTTCACGATAGCCGAACCGGAAATGGCTCCGGCGGCTTTCGCGTCAATCGCCGCAGTAACCTGATCCGGTGAAGAAATGCCAAAGCCCTGAAGCGGCGGTGCAGCATGGTATTCTGCCAGCTTCTCCACCAGATGATGCAGCGGCAGCGCGGCTTTGTTTTCCGCACCGGTGACGCCCGCACGGGAGAGCAGGTAGGTGTAACCTCGTCCGTAAGAGGCAATCTGGCGCAACAGATCGTCATCGGCATTCGGTGGACAGATGAAAATCGGCGCGACGTTGTGGCGCATTGCCGCCTGACGGAATGGCGCAGACTCTTCAACGGGCACGTCAGCCACCAGCACGGAGTCAACGCCCACGCGGGCGCACTCTGCGTAAAACGCATCAATACCGCGGCTGAACACCAGGTTGGCGTACATCAGCAGGCCGATCGGAATGGTCGGGTGCTTCTGACGGATCGCCGCCAGCATTTCAAAGCACTGGCTCGGCGTCACGCCCGCGGCAAACGCGCGTAGCGTTGCGTTCTGAATGGTCGGGCCATCCGCCAGCGGATCGGAGAACGGAATACCGAGCTCCAGCGCGTCGGCACCGGCATCAATCAGGGTGTCGATAATCTTCAGCGACTGCTCCGGGCCGGGGTCGCCCAGCGTCACGAAGGGAACGAAGGCGCCTTCCTGGCGAGCTTTCAGTTGTGCAAATGCGTTGTCGTAGCGTTCCATCAGATTTCCCCTCGTGCTTTCAGAATATCGTGAACGGTGAAGATATCTTTGTCACCGCGACCGGAAAGGTTTACCACCAGCAGCTGCTCTTTTTCCGGGTTTTCCTTCATCATTTTCAGCGCGTGCGCCAGCGCGTGGGAAGACTCCAGCGCCGGGATGATCCCTTCATTGCGGCACAGCGTTTTGAAGGCCTCCAGCGCTTCGTCATCGGTGATGGAGACATAATCCGCGCGGCCGGTGCTGTTCAGGAACGCGTGCTGCGGCCCTACGGACGGGAAATCCAGCCCGGCAGAGATCGAGTAAGACTCCTCAATCTGCCCTTCATCGGTCTGCATCATCGGGGCCTTCATGCCGAAGTAGATACCCACGCGGCCATGCTTCAGCGGCGCACCATGCTCGCCCGTTTCAATGCCGTGGCCGGCAGGCTCAACGCCAATCAGCCCAACGCTGGTTTCGTCAATAAAATCGGCAAACATGCCGATGGCGTTAGATCCGCCGCCAACGCAGGCGATCACCGCATCCGGCAGGCGACCCTCTTTTTCGAGGATCTGCGCTTTAGTCTCTTCGCCGATCATGCGCTGGAATTCACGCACGATGGTCGGGAACGGGTGCGGGCCCGCGGCGGTACCGAGCATGTAGTGGGCGGTTTCGTAGCTGCCAGACCAGTCGCGAAGCGCTTCATTACAGGCATCTTTCAGCGTGGCAGAACCGCTGTGCACCGGGATCACTTCCGCCCCCATAAGACGCATACGGAACACGTTTGGCGACTGGCGCTCAACGTCCTTCGCCCCCATGTAAATGCGGCATTTCAGACCGAGCAGGGCGCTGGCGAGCGCTGAGGCCACACCGTGCTGTCCCGCGCCGGTTTCGGCGATGATTTCGGTTTTACCCATCCGCTTCGCGAGCAGCGCCTGGCCAAGCACCTGGTTAGTTTTATGCGCGCCACCGTGCAGCAGATCTTCACGCTTAAGATACAGCGTAGTTTTAGTGCCTTCGGTCAGGTTGCGGCACTTTGTCAGCGCCGTCGGACGACCGGCGTAGTTTTTCAGCAGGTCGGTAAACTCCGCCTGAAACGCCGGATCTTTCTGTGCGCTCACGAACGCTTCTTCCAGCTGGCGCAGCGCGGGCATCAGGATTTGTGGGACATACATCCCACCGAACTCACCAAAATACGGGTTAAGTAATGTCGTCATCTTCTCTTCCTTAATATGCACGCAGAGTTTTAAATACCGATGCCAGCTTGCTGGCGTCTTTAATGCCCGGTTGGGACTCTACGCCTGAATTGAAATCGAGGCCGGCGCAGCCGGTTTTGGCCGCTTCCACACAGTTATCGGGGCTTAATCCCCCTGCCAGCAGGACATTGTCCAGCACTTCGCCACGCAGCAGTGACCAGTCAAAACGCTGCCCCGTGCCGCCCTGGCCGTTGTCGAGCACGTATTTATCAACATGCTTCAGGTTACGCGCGGGCAGGGTGGCGCCAACGCTTTGCGCTTTCCAGATCTGAACCTGAGGCGCCAGAACATGTCGCAGAGCATCGATGTACGCCTGATCTTCATCGCCGTGCAGCTGGACCGCGCTCAGGGATAACGCGTCCGCTTTTGCCGCAACGTCGTTAATATCCGCTGTGCGGAACACGCCCACGTAGCTCAGTGGCGCAGCCGCGATCACCTTGCGCGCCTGTTCTTCATTTACTGCGCGAGGAGAGGACTCGACAAAGATCAGACCACCATAGATTGCGCCCGCTTCATATGCGGCCTGCGCATCCTGGGCACGGGTCAGGCCGCAGACTTTGTTCTCACCCAACAGCACGCGGCGCACGGCCGCATTAAGATCGTCGTGTTCCATCATCGCGGAGCCGATCAGGAAACCGTTGGCAAAGTGGCTGAGTTCGCGCACCTGAGCGTAGCTGTTAATCCCGGATTCGCTGATCACCGTGACGCCCGCGCCCAGACGCGGCGCAAGCTGGCGCGTACGGTTGAGGTCAATCGACAGGTCGCGCAGGTCGCGGTTGTTAATGCCGACCACTTTGGCTTCCAGCGCGATGGCGCGCTCCAGCTCCTCTTCGTTGCTCACTTCGGTCAGCACGCCCATATTCAGGCTGTGCGCGACGGCGGAGAGCTGGCGATACTGCTCGTCATCCAGAACGGAGAGCATCAGCAGGCAGGCATCGGCCTGGTAAAAGCGCGCCAGCCAGATCTGATACGGGTCGATAATAAAGTCTTTGCACAGAATCGGCTGCGGCGCGATGCCGCTGACAACGGGCAGAAAATCGAAGCTGCCCTGGAAATATTTCTCATCCGTCAGCACAGAAATGGCAGACGCATGATGCTTGTAGATACCGGCAATACGCGCCGGGTCGAAATCGTCGCGGATCACGCCTTTGGACGGAGACGCTTTTTTACACTCCAGAATAAACGCGGTACGCGCGCCCTGGAGCGCATCATAAAAACGACGGCTGCTCGGAACGACGTCATTCTGAAAACTGGCGAGCGGCTGCTGTTGCTTACGGGCTTCCACCCAGATGGCCTTATCGGCGACGATTTTCGCTAAAACGGTCTGCATTATTTACCCTCTTGCCGCAAGTGCGGTAACGCGATCGTAAGCTGCACCGGAGCGCAGTACGTCCAGAACTTTTTGGGCGTTGGCTTTCAGATCTTCCTCGCCATGTAAACGCATCAGCATGGCTACGTTGGCCGCCACGGCGGCCTCATGGGCGGCCTCACCTTTACCTTGTAATAAGCGCGTGAGAATGTCACGGTTTTCTTCCGGCGTGCCGCCCGCCAGGGCGTCCTGATGGTACGGGGTCAACCCGAAGTCAGCGGCCTCAAGCTGATAGTTCAGCACTTCGCCGTTATTCAGTTCCGCCACCAGCGTGGGCGCATGCAGGGAAACTTCATCCATCCCGCCGCTGTGTACCACGGCGGCGCGTTGGTAACCGAGGACGCGCAGCGTCTCCGCAATCGGCAGGACCAGTTCCGGGCTGTAAACGCCAATCAGCGCCAGCGGCGGGTGCGCCGGGTTAATGAGTGGACCGAGCACGTTAAACAGCGTGCGGGTTTTGAGCTGCTGGCGAACCGGCATCGCGTGGCGGAAACCGGTGTGATACTTCGGCGCAAACAGGAAACAGACGCCCAGGTCATCCAGCGCTTCACGGGAACGCTCGGCGTTCATGTCCAGGTTGATACCGAAAGCCGCCAGCAGGTCGGACGATCCTGAACGGCTGGACACGCTGCGGTTGCCGTGTTTCGCCACCTTCAGACCGCATGCAGCGGCCACAAAGGCGCTGGCGGTGGAAATATTGATACTGTTACTGCCGTCGCCACCGGTCCCGACAATATCGGCAAACGGATAGTCCGGGCGCGGGAATGGGGCGGCATTTTCCAGCAGCGCGGTTGCCGCGCCGGCGATCTCCTGCGGGCTTTCGCCACGTACCTTCATGCTCACCAGCGCAGCGGCCAGCTGCTCAGGCTTCAGCTCGCCGCGCACGACGGCGGAGAACAGCTGATGGCTCTCCTGCTGGCTCAGGGTCTGAGCCTGATACAGTTTTTCCAGGATCGGTTGCAGGGTGTTGGTCTGCTCCAGCTTTTGTAGCGCCCAGTCGAGCGTTTGCTCCAGCAGAAGCGCGCCGTTGGACGTCAGGATAGATTCCGGGTGGAACTGCATCCCGCAGACGCGATCCGCATCGTGACGCACCGCCATCACCATCCCTTCAAACGAGGCGTTAATGGTCAGCCCGGCCGGAATGTTGCTGCCGACCAGCGAGTGGTAACGCGCTACCGGAAGCGGGTTCGGCAGACCGGCAAACATCGCCTGACCGTCATGTTCAATACTTGACGCTTTACCATGGAGGATCTCCCCCGCCTGACCCACGTAACCGCCGTAGGCTTCGACAATCGCCTGGTGGCCGAGGCAGATGCCGATAATCGGCAGCTTGCCGCGCATACGGGTCAACAGCTCAGGCATACAGCCTGCTTCGCTCGGTGCGCCTGGGCCCGGGGAGAGCATCAGCACCGGGTTTTGCATGGTCGCCAGACGGTCAATTAGCGTCTGGGCCGGAACGTGGTTGCGATAGATAACGACATTGTGACCATTCGCACGCAGCTGATCTGCCAGGTTGTAGGTAAAGGAGTCGATATTATCGAGCAGCAGAATGTCAGCCATCAGAAAATCTCCTGTGCATGGTGTGCGGTAGCAATGGCGCGCAGTACCGCGCGCGCTTTACTGCGGGTTTCGTCGGCTTCCGACTGCGGAACAGAATCCAGCACAATCCCGGCCCCGGCCTGGACGGTGGCAATGCCGTCCTCAACGTAGGCGGAGCGGATCACGATGCAGGTATCAAGGTCACCGTGAGCGGTGAAATAGCCCACGGCACCACCGTAGCTGCCGCGACGGCGTCCTTCCGCTTCGGCGATCAGCTGCATGGCGCGGACTTTCGGCGCGCCGCTCAGGGTGCCCATGTTCATGCAGGCGCGGTAGGCATGCAGAACGTCGAGGTCGTGGCGCAGTTCACCCACCACGCGGGATACCAGGTGCATGACGAAGGAGTAGCGGTCGACTTTGGTCAGGTCCGCCACGTAGCGGCTGCCTGGGGTGCAAATACGTGCCAGATCGTTACGCGCCAGGTCAACCAGCATCAGGTGTTCGGAGAGCTCTTTATGGTCGGTACGCATTTCAAGTTCGATGCGGCTGTCGAGATCGCGGTCCAGGGAGCCATCGGCACGACGGCCGCGTGGACGGGTTCCCGCTATCGGGTAGATCTCAATCTGGCGGCTGGTGGCGTCGTACTTGAGGGAGCTTTCCGGCGACGCGCCAAACAGGGTGAAATCATTGTCCTGCATAAAGAACATGTACGGGCTTGGGTTGCTCTTTTTCAGCACATCGTAAGCCGCCAGCGGCGACGGGCAGGGCAGTGTGAAGCGACGGGACGGCACTACCTGGAAAATCTCCCCGGCACGAATCGCTTTTTGCATCTGACGTACCACCGCGCCGTACTGATCGTCGGTCTGACTCACCTCGCAGGTCATCTTTTCAACACGCTGCACCGGGAGCGCGGGCGGTGCTTCTGACATCTGCTGTTGCAGTTGGGCGATGCGCTGCGCGAGGCGATTTTTCTCAGACTCAGACGGAGTGAAAAGGCTGGCCTGGATGCGGGTATATTTTTTCTGATGGTCGATCACCAGCAGGGTTTCGGCCAGGTAGAAACAGTAGTCCGGGCAGCGGTTTCCCTGCTCGGTTTCCGGTAAATCTTCAAAGCCAGCAACCAGGTCGTAAGCAAACAGCCCGCCAAAAAACATTGCTTCGCGCTCAACTTCCGGCACGGCCACCAGATTTTGCAGCAGGCGAAAGGCGTCAAAAACGGAGAGCGAGCAGAGGCGGGCATCCTCATCCAGCAGCTGGCTCACCGGCGGGAAATGCAGAATACGCAGGTCCGGGTGGCGTTCATTTTCAATGCCTGAAGGCAGCGCCGCATCCAGCAGCGGCAGGAGCGACGCGCCATTGTCAGACAACGCCCTGATAGTGACGGTGTCACCTAACGCGGTAATGCGCAGCGCGCTGTCAACCAGCAGCAGGCTTTTGAGGTCGTCCTTACTGTCGATATCAGCTGACTCCAGCAGCAGCGTCGCGGGACGTGCGCCGCACACCTGATGAAACAGCGCGGTAGGGTTATGGCGATAGGCCGCCTCGCAGGTCAGTAGTTCGAGGTGGGGTTTGGCTGTTTGCATGTTGTTGTTCTCATATTCTGTTCAAAAAAAAGCCCGCTTAGGAGCGGGCCGGGTATCTGTTTGCTTATCGCAGACGTGTGACACTGCCCGAAGATCAGGAAGTACGCCACCAACCGTGCAGAGCGAAATGTGCTGTCATTTTCAGATACCTTTCTCGTGTGAACTTGCGTACTAGTTAACTAGTTCGATGGCGTGTTGTCAACCCCTGATTTCAGTATTTCACGGTTAGTCGGTATCATAGGGGCTTCGGATGTCTCCAACCTGTTATGGGAAGTGCTTTGAGCGATATCACCTACGCCGTAATTTATGATTTACATAGCCATACGCAGGCTTCAGATGGCCTGCTGACACCCGAAGCTCTGGTCCATCGCGCCGTTGAAATGCGTGTCGGCACGCTGGCAATAACCGATCACGATACCACTGACGGCATTCCTGCCGCGCGCGCCGAGATTGCCCGCAGCGGACTGGCGCTGGATCTGGTGGCCGGGGTTGAGATCTCGACGGTCTGGGAAAACCACGAAATTCATATCGTTGGCCTGAATATCGATACAGAACATCCGGCCATACGTGCTTTTTTGCAAGAACAAAAAACACGCCGCAATCAACGCGCGGAGATGATTGGCGAACGTCTGGAAAAAGCGCATATTCCCGGTGCGCTGGAAGGCGCGCGAACGCTGGCGAACGGTGGGGCGGTGACGCGCGGCCATTTCGCCCGTTTTCTGGTGGATGCCGGTAAGGCGACGACCATGGCGAATGTCTTTAAAAAGTATCTGGCGCGCGGGAAAACCGGATACGTTCCCCCACAGTGGTGTACAATAAAACAAGCTATTGATGTGATTCATCATTCTGGCGGTAAGGCCGTGCTGGCCCATCCGGGGCGGTATAATCTTTCTGCTAAATGGCTGAAAAGACTGCTGGCACACTTTGCCGAATGCGGCGGTGAGGCGATGGAAGTTGCCCAGTGTCAGCAGGCACCCAATGAGCGTTCGCAGCTCGCGACCTACGCCCGTCAGTTTGGTCTGCTTGGGTCACAGGGTTCAGATTTCCATCAGCCCTGCGCGTGGATTGAACTGGGGCGCAAGCTCTGGTTACCCGCGGGCGTTGAGCCTGTCTGGCAGCTCTGGGAACAGCCACAGCAAATTGAAGAGAGGGAAGTATGAGTCAGTTTTTCTATATCCATCCGGATAACCCCCAGCCACGTCTGATTAATCAGGCCGTGGAGATCGTCCGCAAAGGCGGCGTTATTGTCTACCCAACCGATTCTGGCTACGCGCTGGGCTGTAAAATTGAGGATAAAGGGGCGATGGAGCGCATCTGTCGCATCCGCCAGCTGCCGGATGGCCACAACTTCACCCTGATGTGTCGCGATCTCTCTGAGCTGTCGACCTATGCTTATGTTGATAACGTGGCCTTTCGTCTGATTAAAAACAACACGCCGGGTAACTACACCTTCATTCTGAAGGGGACAAAAGAGGTGCCGCGTCGTCTGTTGCAGGAAAAACGTAAAACCATCGGCATGCGCGTGCCGTCGAACCCGATTGCCCAGGCGCTACTGGAAACCCTCGGCGAGCCGATGCTCTCCACATCGCTGATGCTGCCGGGCAGTGAGTTTACCGAGTCCGACCCGGAAGAGATCAAAGATCGTCTGGAGAAGGTGGTGGAGCTGATTATTCATGGCGGCTATCTTGGTCAGCAGCCGACCACCGTGGTGGATCTCACCGAAGACGCGCCAGAAGTGATTCGTGAAGGCGTGGGCGATGTTAAGCCTTTCTTGTAAGGGTGTAAGCAGATATACTACGCGGCCATCAAAGCAGGGCGCCGCCCTGCTTTTGACCTGATTCGACGCCTGTGAAGGCGACACCTGAGGAAGCTCAATGAGCGAGAAGTTACAGAAAGTGCTGGCGCGCGCCGGCCACGGTTCGCGCCGTGAAATCGAAGCCATTATTGAAGCAGGCCGCGTGAGTGTGGACGGTAAAATCGCCACGCTCGGTGACCGCGTTGAAATCGTACCGGGGCTGAAGATCCGCATTGACGGCCATCTTATCTCCGTGAAAGAGTCTGCTGAACAGATCTGCCGCGTACTGGCTTACTACAAGCCGGAAGGCGAACTGTGTACCCGCAACGACCCGGAAGGTCGCCCGACGGTGTTTGACCGTCTGCCAAAATTGCGTGGCGCCCGCTGGATTGCCGTAGGCCGTCTGGACGTGAACACCTGTGGCCTGCTGCTGTTCACCACCGATGGTGAACTGGCAAACCGTCTGATGCACCCGAGTCGTGAAGTGGAACGTGAATACGCCGTTCGTGTTTTCGGCCAGGTTGATGAGAACAAACTGCGCGACCTGTCGCGTGGTGTTCAGCTGGAGGACGGCCCTGCGGCGTTCAAAACCATCAAGTTTACCGGTGGTGAAGGCATTAACCAGTGGTACAACGTTACCCTGACAGAGGGACGTAACCGCGAGGTGCGTCGACTGTGGGAAGCGGTCGGTGTCCAGGTGAGTCGCTTGATTCGCGTCCGCTATGGCGACATTCTGCTGCCGAAAGGCCTGCCACGTGGCGGCTATACCGAACTGGATCTGACGCAAACCAACTACCTGCGCGATCTGGTTGGCCTGACGCCAGAAACCACGTCGAAAGTGGCGGTAGAGAAAGATCGTCGTCGCATGAAGGCGAATCAAATCCGCCGTGCGGTGAAACGTCATAGCCAGGTCAGCAGCAATCGCCGCTCTGGCAGCCGTAATAACAACGGTTAATTGAAAAGCCCGGTGAATATACCGGGCTTTTTTTTCAGTAATCAATCCCAATTTGCGCTTTGATACCCGCATCGAACGCATGCTTAACCGGACGCAGCTCGCTGACGGTATCGGCCAACTCCAGAATGTCCCGATGACACCCGCGCCCCGTGACGATCGCCGTTTGCTGTGCAGGGCGGTTCCTGAGGGCCTCCAGCACGGCTTGCAGCGGCAGGTAGTCATACGCCACCATATAGGTGATCTCATCCAGCAACACCATGTTCAGCGACGGGTCTGAAAGCATTCTTTTGGCATGCTCCCAGACGGCGAGGCAGGCTGCGGTATCGGTTTCCCGGTTCTGGGTATCCCAGGTAAAACCGGTTGCCATTACCTGAAACTCAACGCCATGCGGCTCGAGCAGATTACGCTCGCCGTTGGGCCATTCACCCTTGATAAACTGGATCACGCCCACTTTCTGCCCATGCCCGACTGCGCGGGTGGCGGTCCCAAATGCGGCGGTGGTTTTGCCTTTGCCGTTGCCGGTGAACACGATGAGGATACCGCGCTCGTCCTGAGCGGCCGCCACGCGTGCATCAACCTGTTCTTTCAGACGCTGCTGGCGCTGCTGATGCCGATCATCACTCATTGCGATATCCCCGGTTTGCGGCCTGGCTGGGCATCGAAGGTCATTCCGGTTTTGCGACGGCTGTCGTCACCCATCAGCCACAGGTAAAGGGGCATGATATCGGCCGGGGTTTTAAGCTTCTGCGGATCTTCTGTCGGGAAGGCGCTGGCGCGCATTTTGGTGCGCGTACCGCCTGGATTAATACAGTTAACCCGCAGGTGGCGGCTTTGGTACTCTTCGGCCAGCACCTGCATCATTCCTTCGGTGGCAAATTTTGAGACGGCGTAAGCCCCCCAGTTCGCACGCCCCTGACGCCCCACGCTGGAGGAGGTAAATACCAGCGAGCCGGAATCGGAGTTGAGTAATAAAGGAAGCAAGGCCTGGGTCAGGAAAAACGTCCCGTTGACGTTAACCTGCATCACCTGTTGCCAAATTTCCGGATCCTGTTCATCCATCGGGCGCACTTCGCCCAGTAACCCCGCGTTGTGCAGTACGCCGTCCAGACGCGGATAATGTGTGCTGATCCGCTGGGCAAGGGCCTGACATGACGCTGGCGTGCAGGTCAGCAGATCGAGCGTATACCAGGGCGTGGGGGTACCGCCGGCGTTTTCGATTTCACGGGCGACGGCCTTGAGCTTTTCTTCATTACGTCCCAGCAGAATAAGGCTCGCACCGTATTCAGAATAGGTCAGCGCCGCTTCGCGACCAATCCCGTCGCTGGCACCGGTAACCAGAATGATGCGGTTCTGTAGAAGGTTTTTTTGTGGCTGATAATGCACGGTGGCTCCTCAGGCGCATTGGGCGTGACTTGCACCTTTATTTATGACTTTTCGGCTTTATGCCCGAAACAGCGTCAGAATTCAATCAGTCTACAGGACAGAACGCTGGGAAATTAACAATTTGCAAAGATTTAAACCAGAAGCGGGGGATTCCTGAAGCCGCCTCGCAGAGGTAATGTCCAGAGCGAGACGCCTGCGCAGGGCTGTTGTACACTGGCGTGAAAGATTCGTGGTTAAATCAAGGTGGAACGCGTGGAATTACTTTCTCAGTATGGGTTGTTTTTGGCCAAAATCGCGACGGTGGTTATTGCTGTCGCGGTGATTGCCGTCCTGATTGTCAACCTGACGCAGCGTAAGCGTCAGCGTGGTGAGTTACGCATTACCCGCCTGAGCGAGCAGTATAAAGAGATGCAGGAGGAGATGTCTCTGGCGCTGCTTGACGATCATCAACAGAAGTTGTGGCTAAAAGCCCAGAAGAAAAAACATAAGCAGGACGCCAAAGCCGCGAAGGCGAAAGCTAAGCTCGCCACGCCACAGGCTGACGCAAAAACGCGCGTCTATGTGCTCGATTTTAAAGGTAGCATGGATGCGCATGAAGTCTCCTCTCTGCGTGAAGAAGTGACGGCGGTGCTGGCCGTGGCGACAGCCCAGGATCAGGTGGTGGTACGCCTTGAAAGCCCGGGCGGCGTAGTGCATGGGTATGGACTGGCGGCTTCGCAGTTACAACGTCTGCGGGATAAACAGATCCCACTCACCGTTGCGGTAGATAAGGTCGCGGCGAGTGGCGGCTATATGATGGCGTGCGTGGCGGATAAAATCGTCGCGGCACCGTTCTCCATTATCGGCTCGATTGGGGTGGTCGCGCAGATCCCTAACTTCAATCGTTTCCTGAAAAATAAAGAGATCGACATCGAACTGCATACGGCGGGTCAGTACAAACGTACGCTGACGCTGCTCGGCGAAAATACCGAAGAGGGACGGCAGAAATTCCGGGAAGATCTGAACGAAACCCACCATCTGTTCAAAGATTTCGTGCACCGCATGCGCCCAACGCTGGACATTGAGCAGGTGGCTACGGGCGAGCACTGGTACGGCACGCAGGCGCAGGAGAAAGGGCTGGTGGATGAGGTGGGTACCAGCGACGACCTCCTGCTCAACCTGATGGAAGGCCGTGAGCTGGTGGGGGTGCGCTTCACCCGACGTAAGCGCCTGCTCGACCGTTTTACCAATAGCGCGGCAGAAAGCGCGGATCGCCTGCTGCTACGCTGGTTGCAGCGCGGACAAAAGCCGCTGCTGTAAAGAAAAACGCGAGGCAGATGCCTCGCGTTTTCGTTTTAATCGACCAGGTGGTACTTCTCTGAGAGGGTATGCGCCAGGTATTTAAACATGTTAAACACGGCGGTGCTTTTCGGGGTGGGTAGCCCTTGTTCATCAAGGAAGTATTCACCGCTGAACACCAGCACGCCATTACGTTGTTCCACGCCAGTCGCTTCAATTCCCGCCAGGGTGTCTTCATGGTCGCGAATGAGTTTGTTTGCTTCGATAAGCAATGAAGCTCGGTCAATGGGTTGGGTCGTATTCTGCATATTCCACTCCTTAAACAGTGACAATAGTCTACGCCTGGGTCGCTTCGGGGGCAAATTTTCCCTGTTATCCGAGGGGATAAGAAACAGGGGCTGGCTGGCGGGATTTGCTTTTGCATGCTAATAAAGTTGCGTAACGAATTTTATCAGGTACAGTGTGCGCTTTCGTCATTCTGGCAACAGAATTGCTTGACATTCGACCGGGAATTCGTCACGAATGAACTTTGATGTGAGAAAAATACCCGAAAACTCAATGACCTGGATGTCGCCATTCTGACGTTCGGTAACACATAGGGGTTGATATCCCCTGACGATGTCGCAATATCAATGGCTCGTCGTCAGCGGAAGGGAAATCAACGTGCGGCGTATTCCTGGAAGAATTAAATTAGGTAAAGGTGAATATGGGTAAAGCTCTCGTCATCGTTGAGTCCCCGGCAAAAGCCAAAACGATCAATAAATATCTGGGCAATGACTACGTGGTTAAGTCCAGCGTTGGTCACATTCGCGATTTGCCGACCAGTGGCTCAGCCAGCAAAAAGAGCGCAGACTCTACCTCCACCAAAGGGGCTAAAAAGCCTAAAAAGGATGAACGTAGCGCGCTTGTCAACCGCATGGGTGTTAACCCATGGCACAACTGGGATGCACATTACGAAGTGCTGCCAGGCAAAGAAAAAGTCGTTAACGAGCTGAAACAGCTTGCTGAAAAAGCAGACCACATTTATCTCGCAACCGACCTTGACCGCGAAGGGGAGGCCATTGCATGGCACCTGCGGGAAGTGATCGGGGGTGATGACAAACGCTACAGCCGTGTAGTGTTCAACGAAATTACAAAGAATGCGATTCGTCAGGCGTTTGAAAAGCCGGGTGAACTGAATATCGACCGTGTTAACGCTCAGCAGGCGCGTCGCTTTATGGACCGCGTTGTAGGCTACATGGTCTCGCCGTTGCTGTGGAAAAAGGTCGCTCGCGGCCTGTCTGCGGGGCGTGTGCAGTCTGTGGCTGTTCGTCTTGTTGTTGAGCGTGAACGCGAGATCAAAGCGTTCGTCCCGGAAGAGTTCTGGGAAGTGGATGCGAATGTCACCACGCCGGGCGGCGATGCGCTGCCGTTGCAGGTGAGCCATCACAACGACAAACCGTTCCGTCCTGAAAATCGCGATCAGACCATGGCCGCCGTGGCGCTGCTGGAAAAAGCGCGTTATCAGGTTCTGGATCGTGAAGATAAACCAACCAGCAGCAAGCCTGGCGCACCGTTTATCACGTCAACTCTCCAGCAGGCGGCAAGTACCCGTCTGGGTTACGGCGTGAAGAAAACCATGATGATGGCCCAGCGCTTGTATGAAGCGGGTTACATCACCTACATGCGTACTGACTCCACCAACCTGAGCCAGGACGCTGTCAACATGGTGCGTGGCTATATCGAGGACAACTTCGGTAAGAAATACCTGCCGGACGGGCCTAATCAGTACGCCAGCAAAGAGAATTCTCAGGAAGCGCACGAAGCGATTCGTCCTTCTGACGTTTCTGTTCTGGCTGAATCGCTGAAAGATATGGAAGCGGACGCCCAGAAGCTGTATCAGCTGATCTGGCGCCAGTTCGTAGCCTGCCAGATGACGCCAGCGAAATACGACTCCACCACGCTGACGGTCGGCGCGGGTGATTTCCGCCTGAAAGCGCGCGGCCGCATTCTGCGCTTCGACGGCTGGACAAAAGTGATGCCAGCGTTACGTAAAGGTGATGAAGACAGAACGCTGCCTTCAGTCAACAAAGGTGACGAGCTGTCGCTGGTTGATCTGGTCCCGGCTCAGCACTTCACCAAGCCACCTGCGCGCTTCAGCGAAGCATCGCTGGTGAAAGAGCTGGAAAAACGCGGCATCGGTCGCCCGTCCACCTATGCGTCAATCATTTCGACCATTCAGGATCGTGGATACGTTCGCGTCGAGAACCGTCGTTTCTATGCTGAAAAAATGGGTGAGATTGTCACCGACCGTCTGGAAGCGAACTTCCGTGAGTTGATGAACTATGACTTCACCGCGCAGATGGAAGACAGCCTCGATGAGGTTGCCAGCCATAAGGCAGAATGGAAGAAAGTTCTCGACAGCTTCTTCAGCGATTTTACCAATCAGCTTGAGAAAGCCGAGAAAGATCCTGAAGAGGGCGGCATGCTGCCTAACCAGATGGTACTGACGAGCATCGACTGCCCAACCTGCGGCCGTAAAATGGGGATCCGTACCGCGACCACGGGCGTGTTCCTCGGTTGCTCTGGCTATGCACTGTCGCCGAAAGAGCGTTGCAAAACCACCATCAACCTCGTGCCGGAGAACGAAGTTCTCAACGTGCTGGAAGGTGACGATGCGGAGACCAACGCACTGCGCGCCAAACGCCGCTGTAAGAAATGCGGCACGGCGATGGACAGCTACCTGATCGATCCCAAACGCAAATTGCACGTTTGTGGCAATAACCCGACCTGTGATGGTTATGAGATCGAAGAAGGTGAGTTCCGCATTAAGGGCTATGACGGTCCAATCGTTGAGTGTGAGAAATGTGGTTCCGAAATGCACCTGAAAATGGGACGCTTCGGTAAGTACATGGCATGCACCAACGACGACTGTAAAAACACGCGTAAGATCCTGCGTAACGGTGAAGTTGCGCCGCCAAAGGAAGATCCGGTTCCGCTTCCTGAGCTGCCGTGCGAGAAGTCAGACGCGTATTTCGTGCTGCGTGACGGCGCTGCCGGGGTATTCCTGGCGGCCAACACCTTCCCGAAATCGCGCGAAACCCGTGCGCCGCTGGTAGAAGAACTGTACCGCTTCCGCGACCGTCTGCCGGAGAAACTGCGTTACCTGGCCGATGCGCCACAGCAGGATCCGGAAGGCAACAAAACCGTGGTGCGCTTCAGCCGTAAAACGAAGCAGCAGTACGTGGCGGCAGAGAAAGAGGGCAAAGCGACCGGATGGTCAGCCTTCTTTGTCGACGGGAAATGGGTTGAAGGCAAGAAATAATCTTCCCTTACCGTAACTTACCTGTAAAAGGGCCGGACTTCCGGCCCTTTTTTATTACGTAGTTATTATTTTTTGTTCCGTACTATACAGCCTGGCTATAAATGATATAGTGGTTATAGTTAACCCGTTTCTTATTATCAAATCGTCTTAAGCGATTGACGCATGCGCTAAATCGGATGGTCTGGCATGAAATTACAGCAGCTACGCTATATCGTTGAGGTCGTCAATCATAACCTCAATGTCTCTTCCACCGCAGAAGGTCTTTATACCTCTCAGCCCGGCATCAGTAAGCAGGTGCGTATGCTGGAGGATGAGTTAGGTATTCAGATATTTGCCCGCAGCGGTAAGCACCTGACTCAGGTCACCCCGGCAGGACAGGAAATCATACGCATCGCACGGGAAGTGCTCTCCAAAGTCGACGCCATTAAATCCGTCGCCGGGGAACATACCTGGCCGGATAAAGGCTCTCTGTATATTGCCACCACGCATACACAGGCGCGTTATGCGCTTCCCGGGGTGATTAAAGGCTTCATAGAACGCTATCCCCGCGTTTCCCTGCATATGCATCAGGGCTCACCGACGCAAATCGCAGAGGCCGTGTCTAAAGGCAATGCAGACTTCGCTATCGCGACGGAAGCGCTCCATCTGTACGATGATCTGGTCATGCTCCCGTGCTACCACTGGAACCGCTCTATTGTCGTGACCCCGGATCACCCGCTGGCGGGGAAGGACGAAGTGACAATCGAAGAACTGGCGCAATACCCGCTGGTGACCTATACGTTCGGCTTTACGGGCCGGTCTGAACTGGACACCGCGTTTAACCGCGCCGGATTAACGCCACGGATTGTCTTTACGGCGACGGATGCGGACGTCATAAAAACGTATGTGCGTCTGGGCCTGGGCGTTGGGGTTATTGCCAGCATGGCGGTGGATCCTGTCTCAGACCCGGACCTGGTGCGTCTGGATGCGCATGATATTTTCAGTCACAGCACCACCAAGATAGGTTTTCGTCGCAGCACGTTCCTGCGCAGCTATATGTATGATTTTATTCAACGCTTTGCGCCACATTTAACGCGCGATGTGGTGGATACAGCTGTGGCGTTACGCTCCAATGAAGACATCGAAGAGATGTTTAAAGACATTAAACTTCCCGCCAAATAATCACTCCCGGTATCTTTCTCTTGCGGAAAGATACCGTCATTCCGCTTTAAACCTGAATTAGAATTATCATCATCTACGCCCACTGTCATATATCGTCATAACCCATTTGATGACTATGGTTTTACTGTCGCAAATTTGCGACAAAAGTAGAAACTAATTTACAGCTGTGCAAATTATTCTTTTCAATTATTTATTTCTGGTCAAAAGATTGAATTTTCCCGGGCTCAGATACGTAAATTCACTGGCTTTTCGGCTAAAGTTTCTTTAGGATTTATCTCATCAGATGATTACTTGTGCCAATTGTTTGGTCTCTAAATGATAAGCGATATCGATTGTATGAGGTTAGCAATGCCGTCAGGAAGTGAAGAACCGCTAAGGGATCCCGCGCTTAAGCGTAAAGCCTGGCTGGCGGTCTTTCTTGGCTCTGCCTTGTTCTGGGTGGTGGTTGCTCTTCTTGTCTGGAATTACTGGGGTTGATTATGGTCATGACGGTGCGTACAGAAGCGAGAAAAGAGATGTGTCAGCTTCGTGACAATGCTCACAAAGCCCGTAAGGCGCCAGCAACCAGCGTGCCAGCTTCCTGGAAACTGACGCCGCAGCAGCAGGCCTTTATTGATGTGTTCGCGGAAGACGAACCCAAAAAACAATAATTTTGATTTTTGCGTAATGATGCAAATAGTCTGAATATAGACCGTGCACTTTTGTACTCCTTAATAAATACACATCAGCAATATAGAACGAGGGCAGACCTCGCAACCTTAAATAATTAAAGTCTGGTGTCCCTATGATGAATAACATGACAACCGTAAAATACTGGTCATGGCTCGGCGTATTCTCAGCGTCGATCCTCTTCTGGTGTCAGCTCCTCTGGCTGGCCCTGCACTAAATCGTAAAACCTCGCCACGGCGGGGTTTTTTGTTTTATCCCTCGCGTTGGACCATTCCTAAATTTATCAATTTGGGTTGTTATCAAAACGTTACGACATCTTTGTGTTATCTTTAATTACAGCCCTGATGATTGTCAGGACATCCCTGTTTTTAAGGAGGAGCTTATGTCGTTAACCCTACGCGAAGCCAGTAAGGACACATTACAGGCGGAAAATAAAACCTGGCGCTACTACAGCTTACCGCTGGCTGCCAGAACGCTTGGGGACATTTCGCGGTTACCCAAGTCGTTGAAAGTCTTACTGGAAAACCTCTTGCGCTGGCAGGATGGCGACTCGGTTACCGAGGAGGATATCCAGGCACTGGCAGGGTGGCTGAAAAATGCTCATGCAGACAGAGAAATTGCCTATCGCCCGGCCAGGGTGCTGATGCAGGATTTTACCGGCGTGCCAGCGGTTGTGGATTTAGCTGCCATGCGTGAAGCCGTAAAGCGTCTCGGGGGCGATACAGCTAAGGTTAACCCCTTGTCCCCGGTAGACCTCGTCATTGACCACTCCGTCACCGTCGATCACTTTGGTGACGACGATGCTTTCGGCGAAAACGTCCGTCTGGAGATGGAACGTAACCATGAACGCTACGTATTTCTGAAATGGGGTCAGCAGGCGTTCAGCCGCTTCAGCGTTGTTCCACCGGGCACCGGCATTTGTCACCAGGTCAACCTGGAATATCTTGGCAAAGCCGTCTGGAGTGAATTGCAGGATAAAGAGTGGGTGGCTTACCCTGATACGCTGGTGGGCACCGATTCACACACCACCATGATTAACGGCCTTGGCGTTCTGGGCTGGGGCGTCGGTGGTATTGAAGCGGAAGCGGCCATGCTCGGCCAGCCGGTATCAATGCTCATTCCCGATGTGGTGGGCTTTAAGCTGACCGGTAAATTGTCCGAAGGCATTACCGCCACGGATCTGGTTCTGACGGTCACCCAGATGCTGCGTAAGCATGGCGTGGTGGGTAAATTCGTTGAATTTTATGGCGATGGTCTGGATTCACTGCCGCTGGCGGACCGGGCCACCATCGCCAACATGGCGCCGGAATATGGCGCGACCTGCGGCTTTTTCCCGATTGATAGCGTTACGCTGGAGTATATGCGCCTCAGTGGTCGCAGCGAGGAGCAGGTGGCTCTCGTTGAGGCCTACACCAAAGCGCAGGGCATGTGGCGTAACCCGGGTGACGAGCCGGTATTTACCAGTACGCTGGAGCTGGATATGGGCACCGTTGAGGCAAGCCTCGCAGGGCCAAAACGTCCGCAGGACCGCGTCGCCCTGAGCAACGTTCCGAAAGCCTTTGCCGCCAGCAATGAGCTGGAGGTTAACGCCGCGCAAAAAGATCACCGTCCGGTGGACTATGTTCTGAACGGGCATCAGTATCAGCTCCCTGACGGCGCCGTGGTGATCGCCGCTATCACTTCCTGTACCAACACGTCCAACCCGAGTGTGTTAATGGCTGCCGGGCTGCTGGCAAAAAAAGCGGTAGAGCTGGGGCTCAAGCCACAGCCTTGGGTTAAAGCCTCCCTGGCGCCTGGTTCGAAAGTGGTATCCGATTACCTGGCACAGGCCAGACTCACGCCTTACCTCGACGAGCTGGGCTTTAACCTGGTGGGCTACGGCTGTACGACCTGCATCGGTAACTCTGGTCCACTGCCTGAACCTATTGAAATGGCGATCAAGCAGGGGGATTTGACCGTTGGCGCGGTACTTTCCGGTAACCGAAACTTTGAAGGGCGTATTCATCCGCTGGTGAAAACCAACTGGCTGGCCTCGCCGCCGCTGGTTGTAGCCTATGCGCTGGCCGGAAACATGAACATTAACCTGGCGACCGATCCGATTGGTCACGATCGCAAAAATGAACCGGTCTATCTGAAAGACATCTGGCCATCATCGCGCGAAATTGCGCGCGCGGTAGAGAAAGTTTCCACCGAGATGTTCCGCAAAGAGTATGCGGAAGTGTTCGAAGGCACAGCGGAATGGAAAGCGATCGACGTGGTGGGTTCCGATACCTATGACTGGCAGGATGATTCCACCTATATTCGCCTGTCGCCATTCTTCGACGAAATGCTGGCGGAGCCTGCACCGCTGAAAGATATTCACGGCGCGCGCATTCTGGCGATGCTGGGCGATTCCGTCACCACCGACCATATCTCCCCTGCGGGTAGCATCAAGGCGGACAGTCCGGCAGGTCGGTATCTGCAAAGTCGTGGCGTGGAACGTCGCGATTTCAACTCCTACGGTTCGCGCCGCGGTAACCACGAAGTGATGATGCGCGGGACCTTTGCCAACATCCGCATTCGCAATGAAATGGTCCCAGGCGTGGAAGGGGGTATGACGCGCCACCTGCCGGATACAGAGGTCATTTCAATTTATGACGCAGCCATGAAGTATCAGCAGCAGGGTACGCCGCTGGCCGTTATTGCCGGTAAAGAGTACGGCTCCGGTTCCAGTCGCGACTGGGCGGCAAAAGGTCCGCGTCTGCTCGGGGTTCGCGTGGTGATTGCCGAATCCTTTGAACGTATCCACCGCTCAAACCTGATCGGGATGGGGATCCTGCCGCTGGAGTTTCCGCAGGGCGTAACGCGTAAAACGCTGGGTTTGACCGGTGAAGAGCAGATTGATATCAGCGGTCTGCAAAATCTGCAACCGGGTAAAACCGTTCCGGTGAAGTTAACGCGCGCAGATGGAACGACAGAAGTGCTGGATTGCCGGTGTCGTATTGATACGGCAACAGAGCTGACCTATTACCAGAACGACGGCATTTTACATTATGTGATTCGTAAGATGCTGGACTGATCAAACTCGCCCGGCACATGTGCCGGGCGTTTTGCGTTTACTCGCTCAGCAGATGCCCCATTTTGGCAGCTTTGGTATCGAGGTAGTGCGCGTTTTTCGGGTTGCGGCCGACAATCAGCGGTACGCGTTCCACAATATTGATGCCCGCTTCAGTGAGGATTTCCACTTTTTTCGGGTTATTGGTCAACAGACGCACTTCGTCCACGCCCAGCAGCTTGAACATATCCGCGCACAGGGTGAAATCGCGCTCGTCAGCAGCAAAGCCGAGCTGATGGTTCGCTTCGACGGTATCGTAGCCCTGATCCTGCAACGCGTAGGCGCGGATTTTATTCAGCAGGCCAATATTGCGTCCTTCCTGACGGTGATACAGCAGAACGCCACGTCCTTCCTCTGCGATATGAGAAAGGGCGGCTTCAAGCTGAAAACCGCAGTCGCAGCGCAGGCTGAACAGCGCGTCACCGGTCAGACACTCTGAATGAACGCGGGACAGCACCGGCGTTTGCCCCGAAATGTCGCCGAACACCAGGGCGACGTGATCTTGCCCGGTTGCCAGTTCTTCAAAACCCACCATCAGGAAATCGCCCCATGGGGTTGGCAGTTTGGCTTCTGCCACACGTTTAAGCTGCATGTGATTCTCCAGACCAGGCTGACACGTTTCGTGCCTTTGCCCCATTATGCTTTCTGTATCGGACTATTTTGCCACAAGCCCGGCAACTTCACCTAATCACCACCACGCTTTACAAACGTTAAACGCACAATCCGACATATCCACCAGAATGATGAAATTCAGTTATGATTGTGGTGCTTAGTGAAAAAGGAGAGGACATGCTTTCAATTGCCAGACGAACGGCCGCAGGAGCCGCCGTATTGCTCGTTATACCCCTGGTCGTTTGGTTCTCCGGCTGGATGTGGCAGCCCGGACAAAACGAGACGTGGCTGAAAGCCTTATACTGGATAACCGAGACGGTCACCCAGCCGTGGGGGATTATTACGCACGTGCTGCTCTGTGGTTGGTTCCTGTGGTGCCTGCGCTTTCGCCTTCGCGCGGCGCTGGTACTGTTCGCTATTCTCGGCGGCGCCATACTTATCGGGCAAGGGGTGAAGTCGTGGGTCAAGGATCGTGTGCAGGAACCCCGTCCTTTCGTCGTCTGGCTGGAAAAAACGCATCATGTTCCGGTGGATGAGTTCTACAATTTAAAGCGTAAAGATCGCGGTGCGTTGGTAAAGGAGCAGCTTGCAGAACAGCAGGATATCCCGACCTTTTTACGCAAACACTGGCAAAAAGAGACCGGCTTTGCGTTTCCTTCCGGGCATACGATGTTTGCTGCCAGCTGGGCGCTACTTGGCGTGGGACTGCTGTGGCCGCGTCGGCGTACCCTCACGATTGCGATTTTGCTGGTCTGGGCGACAGGCGTAATGGGCAGCCGGATGCTGCTGGGGATGCACTGGCCGCGTGATTTGGTGGTGGCAACGCTGATCTCGTGGGTACTGGTGACGCTGGCGACCTGGCTTGCACAACGTTTTTGTGGACCATTGACGCCGCCGCCGGAAGAGAAGGAAGAAATAGCCGAAAGGGAGTCTGGCGGAACCTGAAGGTTGATATTCCGCATTTTGACCATAAATCCATGTAGGGCGCGTTACTTTTTCCATTTCGCGCCCGCCACTAAAATGGTAGCTTATAAGGCTGATTGCAGTGAGTTGAACACGCTTTATACGCTCGAACCACATAACGGGAAGTCATGTGAAATATTTACTCATTTTCTTACTGGTGTTGGCGATTTTTGTCATTTCAGTCACATTGGGCGCGCAAAACGATCAACAGGTAAGTTTTAACTATCTGCTGGCGCAGGGCGAGTACCGGGTGTCGAGCCTGCTGGCGGTGTTATTCGCGGCGGGTTTTGTCATCGGCTGGCTTGTATGCGGCCTGTTCTGGCTTAAGGTTCGTGTTTCTCTTGTTCGCGCTGAACGTAAAATTAAACGACTTGAACATCAACTTACGCCTGCGTCTGACATTCCGGCGAGCTCTGGTGTGCCGGTAGTCAAGGAATAATCGAATATGCTGGAGTTGTTGTTTCTGCTTTTGCCTGTCGCCGCAGCCTATGGCTGGTATATGGGCCGCAGAAGCGCGCAACAAACAAAACAGGATGAAGCAAACCGACTCTCCCGTGACTACGTAGCGGGGGTGAACTTCCTGCTGAGCAATCAGCAGGACAAAGCGGTGGATCTGTTCCTCGACATGCTTAAAGAGGATACCGGCACCGTTGAGGCGCATCTCACCCTGGGAAACCTGTTCCGCTCGCGCGGAGAGGTTGACCGTGCCATTCGTATCCACCAGACCCTGATGGAAAGCGCTTCGTTGACCTATGAGCAACGGTTGCTGGCCGTGCAGCAGCTTGGGCGGGATTACATGGCCGCGGGGCTTTACGATCGCGCCGAGGATATGTTCTCTCAGCTGGTGGATGAGACGGACTTCCGTATCGGTGCGCTTCAGCAGCTTCTGCAAATCTATCAGGCCACCAGCGACTGGCAAAAAGCGATTGATACCGCCGAACGGCTGGTCAAACTCGGTAAAGACAAACAACGCGTCGAAATTGCCCACTTCTATTGCGAGCTGGCTCTCCAGCAGATGGGTAGCGATGACATGGATAAAGCCATGGCATTGTTAAAGAAAGGCGCTGCGGCCGATCGCAACAGCGCGCGCATCTCGATCATGATGGGGCGGGTCTTTATGGCTAACGGTGATTACGCCAAAGCCGTGGAGAGCCTGCTTCGCGTTATCGATCAGGACAAAGAGCTGGTCAGCGAAACGCTGGAAATGCTGCAAACCTGCTATCAGCAGTTAGGTAAGCAGGACGAGTGGGTTGCGTTTCTGCGTCGCTGCGTTGAAGAAAACACCGGTGCCACAGCCGAACTGATGCTGTCCGACGTCGTTGAAGAGCACGAAGGGAGTGATACCGCCCAGGTATACATTACCCGTCAGTTGCAGCGTCATCCTACCATGCGGGTATTCCATAAGCTGATGGATTACCACCTTAATGACGCAGAAGAAGGGCGCGCTAAAGAGAGCCTGATGGTGCTGCGAGACATGGTGGGTGAACAGGTGCGGAGCAAACCGCGCTATCGCTGCCAGAAATGCGGTTTCACCGCCTATTCGCTTTACTGGCATTGCCCTTCCTGCCGGGCGTGGTCCACCATTAAGCCAATCCGAGGTCTGGACGGGCAGTGATTTTTTAAAACGCCTCATTTTAGTTACAACATACTAATGGTTGTAGTAATTTCATCAGCACCGAGCGGTCTGGGGTTCGGCAGGAAAAGCATTCGATTCTGTTCATTTACCCCGAGGGCAGGTAGAATGCACGCCGTTTATCTGTTCCGCGCCGCTGCGCGCCCATAGACGAAAAGGGCTGGTCATGACGTCTGTTACATCCTCCACTTCCCGCGTAGTTACCGATTCTCCCGTAGTTGTCGCTCTGGATTACAATAACCGTGACGCCGCACTGGCCTTTGTTGATGGCATTGATCCCCGCGATTGCCGTCTGAAAGTAGGCAAAGAGATGTTTACGCTGTTCGGCCCACAAATCGTCCGCGATCTGCACCAGCGTGGCTTCGACGTTTTCCTCGACCTGAAATTCCATGATATTCCAAATACCACTGCGCACGCCGTAGCTGCGGCGGCTGAACTGGGCGTGTGGATGGTTAACGTTCATGCATCCGGCGGGGCACGCATGATGACGGCTGCGCGCGAAGCGCTGGTGCCGTTTGGCAATGACGCTCCGCTTCTGATCGCCGTCACCGTGCTGACCAGTATGGATGAATCCGACCTGCGCGACCTGGGTGTGACGTTGTCACCTGCCGAACACGCGGAGCGTCTGGCGCGCCTCACGCAACAGTGTGGTCTCGATGGCGTGGTCTGTTCGGCTCAGGAGGCGGTTCGCTTCAAAGCTGAGCTAGGCCGCGACTTTAAACTGGTAACGCCAGGCATCCGTCCGGCAGGCAGCGAGTCTGGGGATCAGCGACGCATCATGACGCCAGAGCAGGCGCTGAGCGCGGGTGTAGACTATATGGTGATTGGTCGCCCGGTGACGCAATCCGCTCATCCGGCAGAGACCCTGAAAGCGATTAATGCATCACTGAAAAAGGGGGCATAATGCGTGACGCCAACAGTCGTCTGGTCTATTCAACGGATACCGGGCGCATTGAAGAGCCAAAAGAGAAAGCTGAACGTCCGAAAGGCGATGGTATCGTGCGAATTCAGCGGCAGACCAGCGGCAGGAAAGGTAAAGGGGTTTGCCTTGTCACTGGCATTGATCTGGATGATGCAGACCTGGTAAAGCTCGCCGCTGAACTTAAAAAGAAGTGCGGATGCGGTGGGGCAGTAAAAGACGGCATTATTGAGATTCAGGGTGATAAACGGGATTTAATTAAAACGCTGCTGGAAGCCAAAGGAATGAAAGTTAAACTGGCGGGCGGCTAAAATAAATGAGCCACGGACATTGCCGTGGCTCTTTTTTTTACGTGCGTAAGTCAGACCTGAAAATACAAAATATATTATTATACCGGAGAGAGCCGTTATGGTGATTATTTGCCCACCTGGTGACCGATAACACCACCTACGGCAGCACCACCTAATGTACCCAGCGTACTACCATCCGTTAATACTGCACCACCAAGCGCACCAGCACCGGCACCAATCGCGGTGTTACGGTCACGTTTAGACCAGTTAGAGCAAGCGCTCAGGGACATTGCTACAGTGATTGCCAGAACAGCGGCGGCTAATTTTTTGCTGGTAAAGGTCATAATACTTTCTCCTGAATTATCGATTCACGGAAAGGAATGCACTTTAAGTATAGACAATATCCATACTTAAATTCTGTTCCCGTGAAAGCTGGTCGCGCAGGTGTTTCATCATCACGCAGGTGATAGTCACTTCCTGTTATATCGCTAATATTAATTTTACGTGTTTAGAACGGTTTCAACAGGTAAAAACTCTTAAAGGCAGGGTCAGAATACTCTCAGAGAAAGGTTTAAGTGCGCCCATTATTCGGGCGCAGCAGGATAATCAGGCCGTTTTTTTCACGATATCGACAGTCAGGCCGTCTTGTTCTAATTGCTGGCGATATTCATCGCGCAAACGCTCATCCGTAATCACACGGCTGAAGCGTGAAGCCGGACCCATCGTATAAGGGTGTACGGCGCCAAACTTAGAGCTGTCGGTCAGCACTATCGCTTCACACTCTTTGGCGAGCACTGCGTTAACCACGTCTGTACGCATCATGTCGCGACCGGTAAAGCCGGTGTCGGGCTGCCAGCCGTCAATACCAATGAATGCCTTACTGAAGTGAACCTGCTGAACATATTGACGCGTTAATGGCCCCACCATGCTTTCGCTTTTCTTCTGGTAAATGCCGCCCAGCAGTATCACCTCGCACTGAGTTTCCTTCAACAGATGGGCGATATAGCTGCTTACGGTGATGATGGTAACGTCTTTTTGATCGGCGAGCGTGCGCGCCAGAAGGGCGTTACTGCTGCCATTTTCAATAAAGACGGTCTCACCGTTATTCACTAAGGATGCAGCAAACTCCGCCAGCTCCCGCTTGAGCGCATAATTGTTCATCATGCGGGTTTCGACGTCGTCGCTGTCCAGTGGAACGGCATATCCGTGCGCACGCCGCAGGTAGCTCTGTTTTTCCAGCAGATTCAGATCCTGACGAATGGTGACTTCAGAAACGCCGGTGGCTTTAGCGAGATCGACCACGCTTACGCGTCCCTGATCGATCACCATCTGCAAAATGATTTGTTGTCGGGAATTCATAGCATCCATTTAAAAGGCAAGGGCGGAAACGACGTGGCTACACTTCCCACGGGGCTTTAGGTTGAGTGGATTCTGGAGCGTTATCAGCGCCGTTCTCAGCCAGCAGTTCAGACTTGAGGATTTCAAGGTTACGGATAGCAGAGTGATAATCGCCTGCGACAAGAATATCCAGCACAGTATCAATACGCTGTGCCACGGCTGTTGCATCAATGTTAGACATAAGCTCACCCTGAAGCGAAAAGTTAATATTATCAATGATGCAGAAAATTGATTCAAAAGAGAAGGTAAAAAATGCAATAACCAAAGTTCATAAATGAAAGTGATAAATTTGGCCCCCGTATGCTGCGGGTTGTAGGGGTGGATTAGTCTAAAACTGCGCGCAACGCGCTTTTTTATAAGAGGAATTCGACTATGACAGTTATCAACCAGACAACCTGCACATTGTTTACTGATGCTGAACGATTCACTCAACTGGCGGCTTATTATGAGGCCGAACGGCGTACGGTGTGGATGATGTTACGTGCCACGCCACGGCCTTGCTTCAATCATGCGCTGATCGAGGAGATCATGAATCTCTCCTGGCTGGTTCGACAGTCCGGATTTGTCGTTGATTTTTGGGTCACCGGATCGCTGGTCCCCGACATCTACAATACCGGCGGTGATTTACAGTTCTTCGTTGAGTGCATCAAAAACAACCGACGCGAAGCGTTACGCGCCTATGCCCGGGCCTGTGTGGACTGCGTTCATGCCGCCTCGCGAGGGTTTGATACCGGTGCTGTCACGCTGGCTATGGTGGAAGGAAGCGCGTTAGGGGGCGGGTTTGAAGCCGCGCTGGCGCATCATTTCATTCTGGCCCAGCGCGATGCCCGATTAGGCTTTCCGGAAATCGCGTTCAATCTGTTCCCGGGCATGGGCGGCTATTCACTGGTGGCGCGTCGCGCCGGCATGAAAATGGCGGAGGCGCTGATCTACAAAGGTGAGACGCATACGGCGGAATGGTATGAGCAGTATGGTCTTGTGGATCTCTTATTCGAGCCGTTACAGAGCTATGTTTCGGTGCGGACGTTTATCGACACGCTACAGCCGAAGCTCAACGGCGTAAGGGCCATGCTGCGTGCGCGTACGCGCGTGCTGCCACTTCCACGAAGCGAGCTGATGGACATTACTGAGGATTGGGTTGATGCCGCCTTCTGCCTTGAACCGAAGGATATCGCCTACATGGAGCGGCTGGTTATGCTGCAAAATCGCCATCAGGCGACGGGCTTACGCAAAGCCAGCTAACGGACATTTCTGGCCTGATAGCGCTTTAGCCATCGCTCGAATGCGGCAGCGGGCATGGGCTTAGCAAAAAGATAACCCTGCCGTTCGTTGACGCCATTCTTCGTCAGAAAGGCGTCTTCTTTTGCACTTTCCACCCCTTCAGCAATGACCTGCAAATTTAATGCCTGCGCCACGGCGACTATCGCACGCACCAGCGACTGTGAAATGGACTGCTTATGGATGTCCCGCACGAAAGCCTGGTCAAGCTTAATGGCATCGATAGGGAAGCGCGCCAGCTGCGACAGGGAAGAGTACCCCGTACCAAAGTCATCCAGGTGAATTTGCGCTCCCAGGCGGCTAAATTGCTGGATCACTGACAGGGCCAGCTCTTCATTTTCAATGAGACAGCTTTCGGTCAATTCCACGTCAATCGGGCAGTATTCAAAACTCAGGTCTTTCAGCGCCTGCTTCAGGTCGCTGAAGATGGTCTGGTCCGCCAGCTGACGGGCGGAGACGTTGACCGCGACGCGAAGGTTGATCCCCTTGTCGCGCCATTTTGCCACCTGGCGCACCACATCAAGCATAACCCAGCGGCCCAGGGGCACAATCAGCCCTGACTCCTCAGCATAGGAGATAAACTCCATCGGCGGGATCAGGCCACGCTCTGGCGACTGCCAGCGCACCAGCGCCTCCAGACTTCTGACTTCGCCGCGCCAGGTTATTTTGGGTTGGTAGTGGATTAACAGCTGATCGTTATCCAGCGCTTTACGCAGGTTGGTATCCAGCCACAGGTATTCAAATACGCGCTGGTTCATCTCTGGCGAGAAGACGCAGAATTTGCCCCGGCCATTTTCTTTGGCGGTGTACATGGCGGTGTCGGCATTACGAATGACGCTTTCGCGATCGTTACCGTGCTGGGGCGCAAGCGCGATGCCCAGCGAGCAGCCGGTGTAAACCTCTATCAGCCCAATGCGGAAAGGCTGACGAAGTCGGGTCAGTATGCGCGATGCCATGGCTTCCAGCGCGCCCTGCGAGGTATCGGTGGCTAGCACGATAAATTCATCCCCACCCAGGCGCGCCAGGGTTTGTCCTTCGTCCAGGCAGCTCAGGATCGCCAGCGCAACGGCCTGTAGCAGCTGGTCGCCAAACATATGCCCATAGGCATCGTTCACTTTTTTAAAGTTATCCAGATCGAGATAAACCACGCCTACCTGGGTGTCACCCCGAGCGGTGATGGCATCAGAGATCAGCTCAAGGATGGCGTTTCGGTTAGGCAAACCGGTAATCGTATCCGTATTGGCGAGTACGCGCAGGCGCTCCTGGGCCCGACGCTCTTCGGTTATATCGGTACCTGAACAGATGAGGAAGATTTCATTTTTCCCGCTGCCGCTGTGAACAAATTTATTTCTGAAGAGAAACAGGCGCTGCCCTTTGCGGGTCTTGATCCAGCGTTCAACTTCGTACGAGCTGCCGTTACGAAAAAAACCGGTGATGTTGCGTTTGGAGGCCGCGGCTTCGCTACGACTCATAAACAGTTTGAACACGTTTTGCCCGATAACTTCCTGTTCCTTCAGGCCCGTATATTCTTCACTTAAACGGTTGAAGCGCTGAATATTCCCGTTCTGGTCGAGGATCACAATCACGGAGTTAGCCTCGGAAACCACCTGTTCGGCGAAGGAGAGCCCCTGCGCCAGGTCGCGCGCCACGGAAGGGGTATCGTTCCAGGCTGATGCCGTTCCTGCCCACTCATTTTTGTTAATTTTACGGCCGACAAGATGAACGGGAACGTCCACACCGTACAAGGGCAGGGTCATGGCAATGCTGGAGGTTATCACGGTGAGCTGGCGGATCAGCGCGGCCTGCTCATCATCCAGCGCCACCACCTGAATGATGTCAGCGCTTTCACTGGCAGCAAGATGCAGAGCATTGCTGTCTGCTGTCAGTCGCCACCAGGGGCTATGCGTACCCATGTAACGAAACAGCAAATTCTGCTCCAGATCGTCCATCACGTTTTCTCCCGCGGCTGCTGAGTAGCGCACAAATTATTCATTTGCAGTCGACAATGACGGCTCTCTTTTACTGTAGATAATTCTGGCGAAATGTGGCGATGGGAAACAGAAAAGTGTGAGAAAAAACGATGATTTTGCGGGAGATAATACAGAAGAGAACTCCCGGCCACCCCTTAACGGAACGGCCGGAAGTTTACGCGGTTATCAGGCGACAGGGCGCGCGATAATACTGCGGGTTTCCATGCGCACTTCAGCGATGGTGACATCAATCACGTCAGTGACCTTGTAAACCGTTTCGCCTTTAATTTGCACGGTCCCGTTTTCCTGGCTACAAACCAGTTCGTCGCGAACGGCATGCAGGAACGGGGCAGGAATAAAGGCAACGGCGCCATTATCCACCAGACGAACGCGCATACCGCCGCGGCTGATGTCAATGATTTCAGCCGGGAAACGGGTGTCAGTCCCTGCCTTATCATTCAGGAAGCGCGCGTATAACCAGTCGCCGACATCACGCTCCGCCATACGGTTGAGACGGCGACGTTCTGCCATCTGCAACGTCGTATCATCCTGTGGGCGGGCAACAGATTCCCCTTTGATGATCGCTTTCAGCAGACGATGGTTAACCATGTCGCCGTACTTACGGATCGGGGAGGTCCAGGTCGCGTAAGCCTCAAGGCCAAGGCCGTAGTGCGGGCCTGGCTCGGTGCTGATTTCCGCAAAGGACTGGAAGCGGCGAATACGGCTGTCAAGGAACCCTGACGGCTGTGCGTCCAGCTCGCGGCGCAGTTTGCAGAAACCTTGCAGGGTCAGCACTTCCTCAGGATCGACATGTACGTCATGGGTTTTCAGCAGGGCAGCCAGCGCTTCGGTGTTCGCCGGATCAAACCCGGTGTGCACGTTGTAAATGCCAAAGCCTAATTTGTCGCGCAGCACGCGGGCGGCACAAATGTTGGCGGATATCATCGCTTCTTCAACGATGCGGTTGGCAATACGGCGCGGCTCAGCGACGATATTCAGCACTTCACCTTTTTCACCCAGCACAAAACGGTAGTCCGGACGATCTTTGAAGACCAGCGCGTGAGTTTGACGCCATTCGCTGCGGCTCAGGCAGACGCGGTGCAGCAGACGAATTTGTGCGGCAATGTTGTCGGACTCGGGTTTCCAGCTGCCCGTGTTCTCCAGCCAGTCGGACACGTCGTCATAGGCCAGCTTGGCTTTGGATTCGATGGTGGCGGCGAAGAATTCAATATCTTCTTCAATGGTACCGTGAGCCGCAATGGTCATCCGACAGGCCAGCACCGGACGTACTTTGTGCGCACGCAGCGAGCAAAGATCGTCGGAGAGTTCACGCGGCAACATCGGAATGTTAAAACCCGGCAGGTAGTTGGTGAACGAGCGCACTTTGGCCATCTCGTCCAGCTTGCTGCCTTCGACAATCCATGCGGTAGGGTCGGCAATGGCGACGGTCAGATGCAGTTTGCCATCGGCTGTCTCTTCGGCATACAGCGCATCGTCCATATCCTCGGTGCTGGCGCTGTCAATGGTGACAAAGTCCAGCGCCGTCAGATCGCGACGTTCCAGACCTTCGTCCTGCATTTCAGTCGCCACGCCCTCAGGCGCTTCTTTTTCGAGGTTGTGGCGCGCCAGCGTCACCCACCATGGGACGAAATGGTCGTCGCCGAAGGTAATGTATTGGGTAAGCTCGGCGTAGAAACCGCGATCGCCTTTTAAAGGATGACGGCGCATCTCAGCAACCGCCCAGTCACCCTCAACAAAATCATGCTCAACGCCACGCGCGGCGCGGCACGGAATAGCATCTTTCAGGAGAGGATGGTCCGGCACGACAGAAAGACGATCGTCTTTTTTATGCACTTTCCCGACAAAGCGGGTCAGGAAAGGTTCGATCAGTGCTTCCGGCTCGGCAGACTCTCGTTCCTTTTCGGTATGAATAACGGCCGAAATGCGGTCGCCATGCATCACTTTCTTCATCTGAGGAGGCGGAATGAAGTAGCTCTTCTGCCCGTCAACTTCAAGAAAGCCAAAGCCCTTTTCCGTGGCTTTTACGACCCCTTCTGCACGCGGCGTCTGGGAATGCAGTTGCTGTTTAAGCTGCGCTAGCAGCGGGTTGTCCTGAAACATAATGTTCTATTTTCGTAGCCATTGAGCGGCTGACAGTTTTACGCGAATCTCACTGCTACAGCAAGCGCTCTTTAGGTAAAGAGTATGGTTATTCCTCTTTGCCGAGCGCCACGCGCAGACGGTCCAGCCAGCCATAAAATGCATCTCGGGTAAGCAGGTTGATGGCCTTCTCTGGCGAGAGACCTGACCCGGTCAGGGGCGTTAACTGGGCGGCGCTAAAGCGATCCGGAGAGGCGACAAGCAGCGCACGAGCGGCTGAGAGCATCGAAGACGCGGGGCCTTCACTTCGCGGATGGTTAAGCAGAATTTCGCCCGTCAGATCAAGCAGCATCGGCTCATGACACAGCACAGGAGTAAGCGCTTCAAGCGCCGGTTCCGCCTGCCAGCGTGAGAGCGCCTCAAGCTGAAGCGCACTGGCATATTTTAGCTCAACCGGGGGTAGCGTGGCGGTCCATCTGCTGAAGCTGACCGGCAGCGTATGGGGCTGAATGTGATGCCCGGGCAGCCAGCGTACCGGATGGCCAAGCAATGCCTGAAATACCGCGACCACTCGCGCCTGAAAACCGACAAAGCCGATGATCTGGTTGATGAGCACAATGTCATACGTTGTGAGTCCAACCTCATCAAGCTGGTTTTGGGCTTTATCATCGATGACATCGGGTGAGCTGGCTAACTGGCGGGCATACTGGGTAATTTCTGCAAGGCGTCGATTGCTTTCCCGGGAGGAGTCCGGCCCCGGAAGAGGGGCGAGCAGAGCAGCGTAGTGGTTACAGAGCCGCTGAACGCCACACGCCTGAGCAACCGTTAATGCCGTGCTCAGCCTGTCGTAGGCGCTGAGCGTATGCAGACGGTTCACGGGAGTATCAAGTGGGAACAAAAGATGACAGAGGGTTCGGGCATGCGTAAGCCAACCAGCACAGCTTGCGAGAATGTCATCGGGCAGGGCTAGATCGAGCAAAAAACGGTCGTCGACGTTAGCGGCTTCGGGCACCAGCGGCAGAACGTCCGTCTGCGAATGATTCGACTGGGTTTCATGATACCAGTGGCCTTTGCCGGAAAAACGGCGTTGTTCCATGGGCGTTCCTTGATCTCAAAATGGCGATCAATATCCTGGCGTAAGGCGGATGAGGGGAAAAATATTGTTAGGTGATAACAAATAGCTGAACGGAATAACGAGGGGCGGGGCGGGAGGAAACTCTCTTCCCTGGCGGGAAGAGAGTGACAAGCTTATTTGATTTCCAGCTCGTTCATTGCAGCGATGTTGAAGCCGCCGTCAACGTGAACCACTTCGCCGGAGATGCCCGCGGAAAGGTCAGAGCACAGGAATGCCGCAGAGTTACCCACATCTTCGATGGTAACGGTACGACGAATCGGGGTAACCGCTTCGCAGTGTGCCAGCATTTTACGGAAATCTTTGATACCGGAAGCTGCCAGGGTACGGATTGGACCCGCAGAAATAGCGTTAACACGCACGCCTTCAGGACCCATCGCGTTCGCCATGTAGCGCACGTTGGCTTCCAGAGATGCTTTCGCCAGACCCATAACGTTGTAGTTAGGGATAGCACGTTCTGCGCCGAGGTAGGACAGAGTCAGCAGGGCTGCGCCCGGGTTCAGCATCGCGCGGCAGGATTTTGCCATTGCAACGAAGCTGTAGGAGCTGATGTCGTGGGCGATTTTGAAGCCATCACGGGTAACCGCGTTCACGTAGTCGCCGTCCAGCTGGTCGCCAGGAGCGAAGCCGATGGAGTGAACAAAACCGTCGAATTTCGGCCATGCTTTTGCCAGTTCAGCAAACATGCCATCAATGCTTTCGTCTTGTGCAACGTCACATTCCAGAACAATGCTGGAACCCAGCTGCGCGGCAAATTCTTCAACACGGCCTTTCAGCTTGTCGTTCTGGTAGGTGAACGCCAGCTCAGCGCCTTCGCGATGCATTGCCTGTGCGATGCCGTATGCGATGGACAGTTTGCTGGCAACGCCAGTCACCAGAATGCGCTTACCGGAAAGAAAACCCATAGCTTTAATCCTTATATTCATTGCTTATTTTGCCTTGTAATTCATAGCGTTACAGGCAGTATTTCAAAATCATTCGAAATTAGCTCGAAATTATAGCCCACTCACAGCCCCTTGTGTCACGATATTTCTCGCTCCTGCGCCGTGAATGGGCTCACGGAAGAGGTCGAACTGTCTCTTCATCAGGCTGTTTCGTGTGTATCCCAGCAGTATATCACCGCACGCGGGGTTCGCCTCATCCAACCAGAGACTGCCCGGAGCTTCACGCTTATACAGCCGGATCTTAATTCGCTGACGAGGGGATTCTGGCGATAACCTTAATTTCGAAATCAAAACCCGCAAGCCAGTTAACGCCTATTGCTGTCCAGTTTGGGTAAGGAGCGTGGGGAAATGCCAGTTTTTTCGCCTCCATGATAACGGGGAACTGGTTTTCAGGATCGGTATGAAACGTCGTGACATCAATCAGATCGTCAAAAGTACATCCCGCGGCTGCCAGGATCGCCCGTAAATTATCGAACGCCAGCTGCACCTGAGCGGGGAAGTCGGGTTCAGGTGTGCCATCGCTGCGGCTGCCAACCTGACCGGAAACAAATAACAGATCGCCAGAGCGAATTGCAGCTGAATAGCCATGCTCTTCATAAAGGGCATGTCGGTTAGCCGGGAAGACGGGATCACGTGAAGGCATGGCTTTTCCTTTTCTGTCAGAGGTATTGTTGTGCTTACGCGGTAGAAGTAACATACGCGATGTATGTGAAAAATGTAATTCACATACGTCGCGTATGTCAAATTATAGTTATCGCTTAATTAAGGAAGTCCCATGGCTACAAAACGTCGCGCTGAAACGGCCCAGGAAAATCGCGAGAAAATGATTCAGGCGGCGCGAAAGGCATTTGCTGAAAAAGGCTATGCCGCAGCGTCAATGGATGAACTCACGGCAAGCGTGGGGTTAACACGCGGCGCGCTATATCATAATTTCAACGACAAGAAGGGACTACTGGCGGCGGTGGTCGCGCAGATAGACAGCGAAATGGCAGCAAACGCAAAAGCGATTGCCGCCGCCGCCGAAGATGACTGGGAGCGACTGCTGGCGGAGGGCATCGCCTATATCAAAATGGCGCTCGTTCCGGAAGTTCAGCGTATCGTCCTCCTTGACGGCCCGGCTGTTCTGGGCGACCCGGCGCAATGGCCCAGCCAGAACAGCTGCCTTGAGTCGACCCGTCAGACCATCGAAAAAATGATGGAGTGCAACGTAATCAAAAAGATGGATGCCAGAGTCGCAGCCCATCTGCTGAATGGCGCTGCTCTGAATGCGGCTCTGCTGATTGCCGCGAGTGAAGAACCGCAGAAGACCCTCCCGCATGCCATAGAGGTGTTTACTCTGCTGGCAAGCGGGTTACGCAGCGGCTAACGATCTTTACGCCACGCGTCCGCCGTCAACGCTTCACCAAAGTGGCCGGCAATCAGGCGTTTTGTCAGATCGTGGAGCGGGGAGGCCAGTACGTCAGCGGTACTGCCGCGCTCGACAACTTCTCCCTGGTGCATCACCAGCACCTGATCGCTGATGTGCTTCATCATGCCCAGGTGCTGAGTCACGTAGATATACGAGATCCCCTGTTTTTCCTGTAACTCCAGCATCAGGTTAATGAGCTGCGAACGCATCGACATATCCAGCGACGCCAGCGCTTCGTCGGCGATGATGACCTTCGGGCGCAGGATCAGCGCGCGGGCCAGACCGAGACGCTGTTTTTGGCCCGGGGCCAGCATGTGCGGGTAATAGCTGACATGGTCGGGCAGGAGGCCTACCAGACGCAGGGTTTCGACAATCCGTTTGCGACGCGCTTCCGGCTCCAGGTCGGTATTCAACCGCAGCGGGAAATCCAGAATCTGGGAAATACGCTGGCGCGGGTTCAGGGACGTCGACGGATCCTGAAAAATCATCCGGATGCGCTGACTGCGAAAAGAGTAGTCCCCAAATTCCAGAGGATGATCGTCAATCAGTATTTCACCGCCGCTCGGCTCGACCATACCCGCGAGCATTTTTGCCAGGGTCGATTTGCCCGAGCCGTTTTCACCGATAATCGCCAGCGTCTGCTTTTCGCGCAGCGTAAAGCTCAGGGGTTTAACAGCCTCGACGGTCTGACGGTGAAACAGGCCGGTGCGATAGCGAAAGGTCTTACTCAGGTTACGTACTTCCAGTAAGGTTTCGACCATTTCACTCTCTCTCCATGTTCAGCGGGAAATGACAGGCAAACAGATGGTTTTTCGGCCCTGTCAGGCGCGGTGTTTCAATGCATTTGCGCTGAGCATACGGGCAACGCGGACCCAGACGGCAGCCAATGGGCAGCGATTCCAGCAGCGGTATCGCGCCAGGCAGTGTATTCAGCCGGCTTTTGTGCGGCATCGCGCTGCCAAAGTCCGGGATCGCCCTGATCAGCGCCTGCGTGTAGGGATGATGCGGCGTCGTCACCAGGTCCTCGCTTGGCGCGGTTTCTACCGTCTGGCCGCAATACATTACGTCAATTTTATCCGCCCACTTGCTCAGCATTTGCAGGTCGTGGCTGATCAACAAAATGGTGGTGTTGTTATTCTGGTTCAGACGCGTGAGCAGGCGGAAAATCTGGGCCTGGGTGGTTGGCTCCATCGCGTTCGTTGGTTCGTCCGCAATCAGCAGACGCGGCTGATTCGCCAGGGCGATGGCAATCATCACTTTCTGGCATTCACCGTCGGTCAGTTCGTAGGGGAAACTGCGCATCGCGTCTTTATGGTCTTTGATCCCGACACGGTGCAACAGCTCAATGGCACGGCGTTTACGCCAGCCGAAACGTTGCCACCAGCGGCCTTTATAGGTCCAGCCGGGAATGTTCTGCATCAGCTGTTTCCCGACGCGCTCGGACGGGTCGAGACAGGATTGCGGCTCCTGGAAAATCATCGAGACGTTATGGCCCACCAGTTTACGGCGTTCGCGCGGGGAGAGACGCAACAGATCGATGTCGTCGAAACGCATACGGTCGGCGGTCACCCGCCAGTTGTCTTTCGCCACGCCGCAAATGGCCTTGGCGATCAGACTTTTCCCGGAACCCGATTCGCCCACCAGCCCGCGGATTTCGCCCTCAGCGAGCGTAATACTGATGCGATCCACGGCCTTCACCCAGCCTTCGCCCGTTTTAATTTCTATCGTGAGGTTGCGGATATCGAGTAACGGCATTATTGCACCCCCGCATTGATTGCGCGGCGGATCCCGTCGCCCAGCAGGTTAACGAGCAGCACGCTCACCATGATGGCCGCGCCCGGCAGCATGACCGTCCACGGCGCAACGTAAATCAGCTCCAGCGCATCGCCGAGCATGGCGCCCCATTCCGGGGAGGGGAGCTGCGCGCCCAGGTCCAGGAAGCCCAGCGCTGCGATATCCAGAATCGCCATCGACAGGGCGCGGGTGATCTCCGTCACCAGCCCGGCGGCAATGTTAGGCAGCACGGCAAACCACAAAATATTAAACGTGGTGGCGCCATCCAGACGGGCGGCGACGACATACTCTTTCTCCAGCTCGTCGTGAACCAGGCTGTAAACCGAGCGCACCATGCGCGGCAGAATGGCCAGCCAGACGGCGAACATCGCATGGGTGAGGTGCGGCCCCGCGAAGGCCACGACGATAATCGCCAGCAGCAGCGAAGGAATAGAGAGCAGGGTATCAAGAATATGGTTAAGCACGGCCGACCGCAGCCCGTGGGTTGAGCCGGCAAAAATGCCCAGCGCCAGGCCGCAGATCGCGGCAGCCAGGGTGACCACGAACGCGCCGCCTACCGTAGGTGCGGCGCCGCTCAGCAAACGACTTAGCACGTCGCGTCCGAGATCGTCAGTCCCCAGGAAGAACGAAACCTCCCCGTAGCGCGACCACGACGGCGGTAAAAGCTGATAGCCAAGGAACTGCTGATCGATGCCATACGGCGCAAACCACGAACCCAAAACGCACAGCAACACGAGGCCAATGCAGCCGTAAAAGCCGATCATCGCCGTGGTGTCGCCGTAAAAATTACGCCACACGGTGCGTAGCGCACCGGGCGTGCGCTTTTCGCTGTAGACGTTATCGTAAGGCATACCATTCCTTATGCTTCAATGGGTTGGCCATGGCACCCAAAATATCGGAAATAACGTTAACAATAATGACCAGCGAGCCAATCACCATCACGCCGGCGGAGATCGCCGCGTAATCCTGCTGGCGAATGGCGTTGATCATCCAGCGCCCAAGGCCCGGCCAGCTGAAAACCATCTCGGTGATCATTGCCAGCGTCAGCATGGTTGAGAATTGCAGCCCAAGACGTGGGATTACGGGGGGCAACGCATTGTGCAGCACATGGCGACGTAAAATCGTCAGGCGAGACAGTCCGCGCGTGGCGGCGGCTTTCACATAGTTTTGATCGAAGACGTCGATAGTGCTGATGCGCATCAGGCGGATCACTTCGGTCGTCGGCGCGACGGCCAGCGTAAGCACCGGCAGCACCATGTGGCGCAGCGCACTCACGATCATTTCGTCGCGCCAGACTGAATCAGAAAGCCAGGCGTCAACGATGGCGAAGCCGCTAACCGTTTGCACGTTATACAGCAGGTCAAAACGGCCAGATACCGGCAGCCAGCCTAACGTCAGTGAGAAGAAGAGGGTAAGCAGCAGCGCCAGCCAGAAAACAGGGATGGAAAAGCCAATTAAGGCAAGCGCGCTAATAAATTTATCCTGCCATTTATTACGATAAATTCCCGCCAGCATTCCCACCGGGATCCCCACCATGAGGGCAAAGCCAAAGGCAAGTATACACAGCTCCATGGTGGCCGGGAAAACCACTTTCAGCTGTTCGGAGATGAGCTGTCCGTTGATGCTGGACACGCCAAAATCCCAGTGCAGCAGGCCATTAAACCAGAACAGCCAGGCGTCCCAGAGAGATGAGCCCTGAAGCGGGGCGTGCGGCGTAAAGTAGCTCAGGCTAAAGCCGACAAAGGTCAGGAAGAACAGGGTCACCAGCAGTAACAGCAGCCGACGCAAGGTAAATATAATCATGGTTTCTTCACCTCTTGTTCTTTCTCACGGGTCACGCCCGCGAAGGAGGCGTTACCAAACGGGCTGAGTACCAGCCCTTTAATATCGTAACGGTAGGCCTGGAGGCGCAGGGAAGAGGCAAGTGGCAACACGGGAAGTTCTCTGGCCAGAATATTTTGCGCTTCATCGTAGGCCTCAATGCGTGAGGCAAGCTGTTGAGACGCCAGCGCTTTTTGCAGCACGGCATCAAATTCCCGGTTACACCAGTGGGCGTAGTTGGTCTGGGAGTTGATTGCCGCACAGCTCAGCAGCGGACGGAAGAAGCTGTCCGGGTCGTTACTGTCGGTGGACCAGCCAGCCAGCGTTAAGTCGTGATTCATGTCCATCAGACGCGCCTCCTGGAAACGGCCTTCGACAGGCACGATGATCACCTTAACGCCCACCTGCGCCATATCAGCCTGCAACAGCTCAGCCGTTTTCAGCGGGCTGGGGTTCCACGCCTGAGAGCTGGTGGGCACCCACAGCTGTAGCGTCAGGTTTTCTGCCCCCAGCGCTTTAAGCTGTTCGCGCGCTTTCGCCGGATTATATTCCGTAATCTTCGCCTCGCCGTCATAGGCCCAGGAGGCGCGCGGAAGAATAGAGGCGGCGGTTTCAGCGGTACCGTAGTAAATCGACTGCATCAGACGCTGATTGTTGATCGCTAACGCCAGCGCATGGCGCACGGCCGGATTATTCAGCGGCGGCTTATCGGTGTTAAACGCCAGATAAGCGATGTTCATGCCTGGGCGCAGGGTCAGGCGCAGGCGTGGGTCGTCGCGCAAAATGGTCAACTGGCTGGCCGCAGGCCAGGCAAGCACGTCGCACTCGCCGGTCAGCAGTTTGGAGAGTCGGCCTGTTCCACCTGAACCCAGATCAACAATAACCTGCGGCATCAGCGGCTTGCCGCGCCAGAAACGATCGTGGCGTTGCAGGCGAATGTATTGTCCGGCGCGGTACTCTGCTAACTGGAACGGACCGGTGCCTACAGGCTCACGATCGAGACGTTCCTGACGATCTTTTTTCGTCAGCTGATCCGCGTATTCGGCTGACATGACCGAGGCGTAGTGCGTCGCCAGATGCCAGAGGAAGGAGGCATCCGGGCGATTCAGACGAAACTCAACCGTACGGTTATCCAGTTTGCGAACGCTTTTGACCGAGTCCGCGAATTGCAGACTGTCGAAATAGGGGAAGTTCCCGCCATTAACGTTATGCCACGGATGATTGCGGTTGAATATGCGCTGGAAGGTGAAAACCACGTCATCCGCGTTGAGCTTACGGGTTGGGGTAAACCACGGGGTGTGCTGAAATGCGACATCATCGCGTAGACGAAAGCGGTATGTGGCACCGTTATCAAGCACTTCCCAACTTTCAGCAAGCTCCGGAACCAGCCGATAGGTATAAGGATCGACGTCGAGCAGGCGATCGTAGAGCTGTGCGGCCAGCGTATCGACAATCAGGCCACTCCCCGCTTTTTGCGGATTAAAAATATCAACTTGCCCGCTGACGCAGTAGACGAAACCACTATCACGGATATCTGGAGGCACAGCGCGATCGGGCGCAGCAAAGGCCAGATTGCTGAACAAACCGAGTGCAAACAGGGACGATAAAACCAGGCGCATAGTTTTTAAGGTTTTTAGATTCGATCTGCAAAGTGTATCGCACTTACGCCTGCTTCGTAAAAATGTCTGGGGGTAAGTGCTGATAATGTCAGCGCATTTGATGTTTTTTGAGCAATGCCCTTAACTGATGGTAGGTCAGGCCCAGCAGTTCAGCCGCCCGTTTCTGATTATATTTCGCCTCTTTCAGGCTCTGCTCAAGCAGCTGTTGCTCCTGCTGATGCTGGAACTGGCGTAAATCGAGCGGCAACGCCGGAGCCTGCTGGCGCGTCGCCGGAGCAGGGAGCTGTTTATCCTCGCGCCGAAACGGATCGAGAATAATGTTGTCCAGTTCGGTCTCGCTGCTGCCATGCCGGTAAACGGACCGTTCCACCACGTTTTTCAGTTCACGAATATTGCCCGGCCAGTGGTAACCGAGCAGGGTCCCGGTGGCCCGTTCACTGAAGCCCGGAAAGAGAGGCAGACCCAGTTCCCGGCACATCTGAATGGCAAATTGATCGGCCAGCAGCATGATATCGCTGCGCCGCTCCCGCAGCGGCGGCAGCTGTACAACATCGAAAGCCAGCCTGTCCAGCAGGTCGGCGCGGAATTTGTCCTCAGCCACCATCGCGGGCAGGTCGGCGTTGGTGGCACATACCAGGCGAACGTTGACCTGGAGGGGCTGACTGCCGCCAACGCGTTCCAGTTCACCGTACTCAATGACGCGCAGCAGCTTTTCCTGCACCAGCATCGGCGCGGTCGCCAGCTCGTCGAGAAAGAGCGTTCCGCCATCGGCGCGCTCAAAGCGTCCGGGATGGCGTTTTTGTGCGCCGGTGAAGGCGCCAGCTTCATGACCAAACAGCTCGGTGTCGAGCAGGTTTTCATTCAGCGCCGCGCAGTTAAGGGAAATAAAAGGGCCGTCCCAGCGGCCAGACAGAAAGTGCAGGCGGTTAGCGATAAGTTCTTTACCCGTTCCGCGCTCACCGATAATCAGCACCGGTTTATTCAGTGGCGCGAGGCGCGATACCTGTTCAAGCACTTCCAGGAAGCTGTTGGCCTCGCCAAGCAAATTATCTTTATATTCAGCCATGATGAAATTAACCACTCCTTAGTGATATTCACCAGGTGAGAATAGCCGCTGGCTGGATAAATATCAATCACACTCAGTAAAATCAATAAGATAAAAAGTTGGCATGGGATTTGTATTAACTACTCAGCAGGGCATCGCCCGATAACAGAACTATGAGGATTGAATTATGGGTATTTTTTCTCGTTTTGCCGACATCGTGAACGCCAACATCAACTCGCTGCTGGAGAAAGCGGAAGATCCGCAGAAGCTGGTGCGCCTGATGATTCAGGAGATGGAAGACACGCTGGTTGAAGTACGCTCCACCTCCGCCCGCGCGCTGGCAGAGAAAAAGCAGTTAACGCGTCGTATCGAGCAGGCAACTGCCCAGCTTAACGAATGGCAGGAAAAAGCGGAACTGGCGCTGCGTAAAGATAAAGAAGATCTGGCTCGCGCTGCGCTGATTGAGAAGCAGAAGCTGACCGACATGGTTGCCACGCTGGAACACGAAGTGACGCTGGTGGATGATACTCTGGCGCGTATGAAGAAAGAGATTGGTGAGCTTGAAAACAAACTCAGCGAAACCCGTGCACGTCAACAGGCGCTGGCGCTGCGCCACCAGGCTGCAAGCTCGTCCCGCGACGTTCGTCGCCAGCTGGACAGCGGCAAGCTGGATGAAGCGATGGCCCGTTTCGAATCGTTTGAACGTCGTATCGACCACATGGAAGCGGAAGCCGAGAGCCACAGCATCGGTAAACAGAAATCCCTCGATCAGCAGTTTGCTGACCTGAAAGCCGATGATGAAATTAGCGAGCAACTGGCTGCGCTGAAAGCCAAAATGAAACAAGACAACCAATAATAATTCCTGCGGCACCTGAGCGTGCCGCATCGTAAGACAAGGAGTACACATGAGCGCGCTTTTTCTGGCTATACCCCTGACCATTTTCGTGCTGTTTGTTCTGCCCATCTGGTTATGGCTGCACTACAGCAACCGCTCTTCACGCGGTGAGCTGTCGCAGAGTGAACAACAGCGGCTGGCGCAGCTCTCTGCCGAGGCAAATAAAATGCGCGAACGTATTCAGGCGCTGGAAGCGATCCTGGACGCGGAACACCCGAACTGGAGGGAACGGTAATGGCTGGACTGAATCTGAATAAAAAACTGTGGCGGATCCCACAGCAGGGCATGGTTCGGGGTGTTTGCGCCGGGCTGGCGCACTATCTGGATGTTCCGGTAAAACTGGTGCGTGTGGTCACTGTATTGTCGATTTTCTTCGGCCTGGCCTTTATTACGCTTGTGGCATACATCATTCTGTCGTTTGTACTCGATCCTATGCCGGAAGGTGAGCTGGATGCGGAGAACACGCCAACCAGCAGCGATCTCCTGAACGTGGTGGATGAACAGCTGAGCGCAGGGGAGAAGCGATTGCGCGAGATGGAACGTTATGTCACCTCCGATACCTTTACGCTGAGAAGTCGTTTTCGTCAGCTTTAAGAGAGAACTTACATGAAACAAAACTGGCAACAGGCCGGTCAAAAGGTAAAACCCGGCCTGAAAATCGCAGGTAAACTGGTTCTGATGACGGCGTTACGTTATGGCCCGGCCGGTGTAGCGGGTTGGGCGATCAAGTCTGTTGCCCGCAAGCCGGTCAGAATGATGCTGGCGGTCGCTCTGGAGCCGTTGTTACAGAAGCTGGCAAAACGCGTTTCCCGGCGCTACCTGTCACGCTAGTTCCTCCCGCATAAGCCCTTTCTCGCCCAGAGAAGGGGCATGACTTTCCCTTCTGCGTTTCTTATGCTTTTCTGCTTTCTTTGCGGCAGCTCACAATAATGCGTTGCGCTGCGCTGAGATTGCCGCTTTCTGCCCCCGGGTCCGTTGACAGATATTTTACATGGGAGTAGATTGCCAATCCGTGGGACCGCTACCATGGAAAATAATGTGAACGCAAAAATTAAAAAACTTATCAATCATATTTACGGTGAATCATTTTCAGATGCACACCTTAACGTGTTATTAACTAAGCTTGAAAAGGCGGCGGTTAATATTACGGAAAAGCGTAAGTCAGGCTGGGATGAAAAAGACGTTGTGCTGATTACCTATGCCGATCAGTTCTCCGCGAAAGGGGAGAAAGCGTTGCCGGTATTTACCCGTTTCTATAATGAATGGCTTTCTCGCACGTTTTCTCATGTCCATCTGTTACCGTTTTATCCGTGGTCGTCGGATGATGGATTTTCCGTTATTGATTATCACGAAGTTGCACCTGAAACCGGAACCTGGCGAGATGTCGCGGAATTAAAACAGTCTGCCAGCTTAATGTTTGACTTCGTTTGCAACCATATGTCAGCGAAAAGCGAATGGTTTGCTAATTATCTGGCGCAGAAGCCGGGCTACGAAGATTTCTTTATTTCTGTCGATCCCGAAACCGATTTATCGGCGGTGACGCGTCCCCGCGCATTACCGCTGCTGACGCCGTTCACGCTTAATGATGGCAGCGTTCGTCATCTGTGGACCACATTCAGCGATGACCAGATCGATCTCAATTTCGCCTCGCCGCAGGTGCTGATTGCCATGGTTGACGTTCTGCTCCATTACCTCATGGAAGGGGCGCGTTATATCCGTCTGGATGCGGTCGGGTTTATGTGGAAGATCCCGGGAACCACCTGTATCCATCTTGAACAAACCCATTGCCTTATCCAGTTGTTCCGCGCCATTACGGACGCCGTGGCGCCTGGAACGGTGATCATCACTGAGACAAATGTTCCCCACAAAGACAATATCTCTTACTTCGGTGATGGTGAAAATGAAGCCCAGATGGTCTATCAGTTTTCCTTACCACCGCTGGTGCTGCACGCCGTTCATCGTCAGGATGTTAAAGCCCTGTGCCGGTGGGCGGGCTCGCTGGCGCTGCCTTCAACTTACACCACCTGGTTTAATTTCCTGGCTTCACATGATGGTATCGGATTGAACCCATTACGCGGCATCCTTCCGGAATCAGAGATCCTCTCGCTGGTCGATAAGCTTCAGCAGGAAGGCGCACTGGTCAACTGGAAAAATAATCCCGACGGAACGCGAAGCCCCTATGAAATTAATGTCACCTATCTTGATGCGTTGAGTTTGCGAGACAGCTCAGATGATGAGCGCATTGCGCGGTTCATCCTGGCGCATGCTGTGTTGTTAAGTTTTCCTGGCGTACCGGCTGTATATATTCAAAGCATTCTTGGTTCGCGTAACGATTATGAAGGTGTCGAACGTCTCGGATATAACCGCGCGATAAACAGGAAGAAATACACCGCAGGTCAGGTTGATCGGGAGCTTAATAATAATAAGAGTATACGTTATCAGATTTATTCTCGTTTGAGTGAGCTTATTGCTGTTCGTCGCGGCGAGCGTACGTTCCATCCGGATAGTCAGGCTATTTTTGACGCAATCGGTGAACATATTCTTAAAATTGTTCGTGTTGCTGAAAATGGCGAGCGAATTACAGCATTATTTAATTTTAGCAATAAAGTGCAGACCGTTTATGGACAATCGCTCTTTGGTAGGGAATTACTCTCAGGACAAGATATTAGCGGTACGGAACTGACCCTCAATCCATGGCAGGTAATGTGGATTAAAGAAAACTAAAAAGGACCCTAAAATGAAAATGCCCAAAATTGTGCTGTTATCAGCACTGGTTTCGTGCGCCCTGTTATCAGGCTGTAAGGACGATAAAGCATCTCAGGTCACCATTGAGTTTATGCACTCGTCGGTAGAACAGGAGCGTCAGGCAGTTATTACGAAACTGATCGAAAAATTCGAGAAAGAAAACCCGACTATTACGGTGAAACAGGTCCCCGTTGAGGAAGATGCCTATAACACCAAGGTCATTACGTTGGCCCGTACCGGCGCGCTGCCGGAAGTGATTGAAGTCAGCCATGACTACGCCAAAGTCATGGATAAAGAGCAACTGCTGGACCGTGACGCGATCGGCAACGCGATTAAAGCCGTCGGTGAAGATACCTTTTACGACGGTATTTTACGCGTTGTTCGCACCGAAGACGGCAAGGCATGGACGGGGGTGCCGGTTAGCGCGTGGCTGTCCGGCGTCTGGTATCACAAAGATGCGCTCGCGGCAGCGGGAATCGAAGAACCGCACAACTGGGAGCAACTGCTGAAAGCCAGTCAGGCGCTCAACGATCCGGCGAAAAAACATTACGGTATCGCGCTTCCAACCGCAGAAAGCGTCATGACGGAGCAGGCCTTCTCGCAGTTTGCGTTGTCAGGCGGAGCCAACGTCTTTGATGCAAACGGCAACGTGAAAATCGATACCCCTGAAATGTCGAAAGCGCTGGCGTTTTATCGGGCACTGGCCGCGAACACCATGCCGGGCTCGAATGATGTCATGGAGATCAAAGACGCCTTCATGAACGGCTCTGCGCCTATGGCCGTTTACTCCACCTATATCCTGCCCGCGGTCTACAAAGATGGCAATCCGGCCAACCTGGGGTTCGTGGTCCCGACGGAAAAATCATCAGCCGTGTACGGCATGATCACCTCGTTGACGATCACGACCGGCCAGACCGAAGAGGAAACGCAGGCGGCAGAAAAATTTGTGACCTGGATGGAGCAGGCTCAAAACGCGTCTGACTGGGTGATGATGTCCCCTGGCGCGGCGCTGCCGGTGAACAAACACGTGGTGGGCACTGAGAGCTGGAAAAACAACGACGTGATCAAAGCCTTTGGTCAGCTGCCTTACGAGCTGATTGCGCAGTTCCCGAACGTCCAGGTATTTGGCGCCGTAGGCGACAAAAACTTTACCCGCATGGGAGATGTTACCGGGTCCGGCATTATCAGTTCCATGGTGCATAACGTGACGGTGGGACAAAAAGATCTCAGTGCGACGTTAAGCAACAGCCAGAAGAAACTGACTGACCTGATATCACAACGATAGGAGCGCTTTGCGAAGGGAATTATGAAGACGTTGTTTTCTGGTCGTTCAGATATGCCTTTCGCCATGCTGCTGTTGGCCCCCAGCCTGATTTTGCTGGGGTGCCTGGTGGCCTGGCCAATGATTTCCAACATTGAAATCAGTTTTTTACGTTTACCGCTGAACCCGCGTATTGATGCGGTGTTCGTCGGCCTGGATAACTACATTCGCATTCTGGGCGATGCTGCGTTCTGGCACTCCCTGTGGATGACGTTCTGGTATACGGCGCTGGTCGTGCTCGGCAGCACCGGGCTGGGACTGGCCGTAGCGATCTTCTTTAACCGTGAATTCCGCATGCGGAAAACGGCACGTTCACTGGTGATTCTGTCCTACGTGACGCCGTCTATTTCACTGGTATTTGCCTGGAAATACATGTTCAACAACGGCTACGGGATTGTGAACTATCTGGGCGTTGATCTGCTGCATCTCTACGATCAGGCGCCGCTGTGGTTCGATAATCCTGGCAGCAGTTTTGTCCTGGTTGTGCTGTTCGCCATCTGGCGTTACTTCCCGTACGCCTTTATCTCGTTCCTCGCGATTTTACAGACCATTGATAAATCATTGTACGAAGCGGCAGAGATGGACGGAGCAAATGCCTGGCAGCGTTTTCGTATCGTGACGTTGCCCGCCATCATGCCGGTGCTGGCCACGGTGGTCACGCTGCGAACCATCTGGATGTTCTACATGTTTGCGGATGTTTATCTGCTCACCACCAAGGTCGACATTCTGGGCGTATATCTCTACAAAACCGCCTTTGCGTTCAATGACCTGGGTAAAGCAGCCGCCATTTCCGTTGTGCTGTTTGTGATCATCTTCGCTGTCATTCTGCTGACCAGAAAAAGGGTAAACCTCAATGGCAACAAATAAACGCGTTCTGGGCCGTATCGGTTTTTATCTGGGACTGGCGCTATTTCTGATTATCACGCTGTTTCCATTTTTTGTGATGTTGATGACGTCGTTCAAAAGCGCGAAAGAGGCGATCTCGCTGCACCCGACCATTCTGCCGCAGGAGTGGACGCTACAGCACTACATCGACATCTTTAACCCGCTGATTTTCCCGTTTGTGGATTACTTTCGTAACAGCATGGTGGTGTCGCTGACCTCCTCGGTCATTGCGGTGTTTCTCGGCACGCTGGGCGCGTATGCGTTATCCAAATTGCGCTTTAAAGGGCGCACGACGATCAATGCGAGCTTCTACACCGTCTATATGTTCTCCGGGATCCTGCTGGTGGTGCCGCTGTTCAAAATCATCACCGCGCTCGGCATTTATGACACCGAACTGGCGCTGATCATCACCATGGTGACGCAGACGTTGCCTACCGCGGTCTTTATGCTGCGCAGCTATTTCGACACCATCCCGGACGAAATCGAAGAAGCCGCGATGATGGACGGCCTGAACCGCCTGCAAATCATCTTCCGCATCACCGTGCCGCTGGCGATCTCGGGTCTGGTGTCGGTCTTTGTCTACTGCTTCATGGTGGCGTGGAATGACTATCTGTTCGCCTCCATTTTCCTGTCCAGCGCCAGCAACTTCACGTTGCCGGTCGGGCTGAACACGCTCTTCAGTACGCCAGATTACATCTGGGGTCGCATGATGGCTGCATCGCTGGTAACGGCACTTCCGGTCGTCATTATGTATGCCCTGTCTGAACGTTTCATTAAAAGTGGTTTGACCGCCGGCGGCGTGAAGGGCTGAGGCGGCCGATTTTAACAAGGAGTCAGTCATGAAAAAATTAGTTGCGACAGCGCCTCGTGTAGCGGCGCTGGTGGAATACGAAGATCGTCCTGTTGCAGCACACGAGGTGAAGATTCGTGCCCGTTATGGCGCCCCGAAACACGGTACTGAAGTCGTGGATTTCCGCGCGGCAAGCCCGTTCATCGATGAAGAGTTCAACGCGGAGTGGCAGATGTTTACCCCGCGTGAAGAAGGTGCAGCGCGCGGTATCGAATTTGGTAAATTCCAGCTGGGGAACATGATCGTCGGCGACATCATCGAATGTGGTGCGGACGTGACGGAATACCAGATCGGCGACAGCGTCTGCTGCTACGGCCCGTTGCAGGAAACGGTCATTGTTAACGCGGTGAACAACTATAAGCTGCGCAAAATGCCGCAGGGCGCATCCTGGAAAAACGCCGTTTGTTACGATCCGGCGCAGTTCGCCATGAGCGGCGTGCGTGATGCTAACGTCCGCGTAGGGGATTTCGTCGTGGTTGTGGGGTTGGGCGCGATTGGTCAGATTGCGATTCAGCTGGCGAAAAAAGCCGGCGCGTCAGTGGTTATTGGTGTCGATCCTATCGAACATCGCTGTGAGATCGCCCGCCGTCACGGTGCAGACCACTGCCTGAACCCAATCGGTACCGATGTCGGTCTGGAAATTAAGAAACTGACCGGCAAGCAGGGCGCGGATGTGATCATCGAAACCAGCGGATTTGCAGATGCGCTGCAATCTGCGCTGCGCGGTCTCGCCTACGGAGGAACAATCTCCTACGTGGCCTTCGCCAAGCCGTTTGCGGCGGGCTTCAACCTTGGTCGCGAGGCACACTTCAACAACGCCAAAATTGTCTTCTCCCGCGCATGCAGTGAACCCAACCCGGATTATCCGCGCTGGAGCCGCAAGCGTATTGAAGAGACCTGCTGGGAATTGCTGATGAACGGTTATCTCAATTGCGAAGATCTGATCGACCCGGTCGTCACCTTCACCACCAGCCCGGAAAGCTATATGAAGTATGTCGATCAGCACCCGGAACTCAGTATCAAAATGGGCGTCACTTTTTAAGCTAAGGACAGCAAATCATGAAAATCGCAACACAAAACCAGGCCTTTTTCCCGACCGCTATCATGGAAAAATTCGAATACATCAAAGCGATGGGATTTGATGGCTACGAAATTGATGGCCGGCTGCTGGTGGAAAACCTCGACGAAGTAAAAGCGGCTATCAAAGCCACCGGCCTGCCGGTCACGACGGCCTGTGGCGGATACGATGGCTGGATCGGGGATTTTATCGAAGAACGCCGCCTGAACGGTCTACAGCAGATTGAACGCATTCTGGAAGCGCTGGCAGAAGTGGGCGGAAAGGGGATTATCGTTCCGGCTGCCTGGGGGATGTTTACTTTCCGTCTGCCGCCAATGACTTCGCCACGTAGCCTGGACGGCGATCGCAAAGCGGTCAGCGCTTCCCTGCGCTGGCTGGATGAGGTGGCAGCGCGCACCGGTACTACCGTCTACCTGGAGCCGCTGAACCGCTATCAGGATCATATGATCAACACCCTGGCCGATGCGCGTCGTTATATCGAAGAGAACGGCCTGAAGCACGTGCAGATCATCGGTGATTTCTACCACATGAATATTGAAGAAGACTCCCTGACGGAAGCGCTGCATCACAACCGCGACCTGCTGGGTCATGTGCACATTGCTGACAACCACCGCTATCAGCCGGGCAGCGGCAGCCTCGATTTCGCCAGCCTGTTCGATCAGCTGCGTGCCGATAACTATCAGGGTTATGTCGTGTACGAGTGCCGGGTGCGTGCCGACGATCCGGCTCAGGCCTATAAGGACTCTCTCACTTACTTGCGTGAATGCTAAGGATGACGAGCGTGATGAGTGCTTCTACACCTTTGCCTCTGCGCGTCGCCATCATTGGCGCCGGGCAGGTTGCAGACAAAGTGCATGCCTCGTATTACGCCACGCGCAGTGATGTTCAAATGGTGGCTGTCATGGACAGCCACCTTGAGCAGGCACAGGCGTTTGCGGAACGTTATGCTATTCCATCGGCATGGCAGGACGCTCACGAGATGTTGCAGGAAGTAAAACCGGATGTGGTGAGCGTCTGTTCGCCTAACCGGTTCCATTTTGAACATGTGATGGCGGCTCTCGAAGCAGGCTGTCATGTGATGTGTGAAAAGCCGCCGGCGATGACGCCGCACCAGGCGGATGAGATGCGTTTGGCGGCGCGCAAGGCCGGAAAAGTCCTCGCGTACGATTTTCACCATCGCTTCGCCCTGGATACCCAGCTCCTGCGCGATGCGGTTATGAACGGAACGCTCGGTGAAATTTACTTCACCTCCGCGCAGGCGCTGCGTCGTTGCGGTGTGCCGGGGTGGGGCGTGTTCACCAATAAATCGCTTCAGGGCGGCGGGCCGCTGATCGATATCGGCATTCATATGCTGGATGCCGCGATGTATGTGCTGGGCTTCCCGGCCGTGAAGCGGGTAACCGCGCACAGCTTCCAGAGACTGGGGAACCGGAAACACACCGGCCAGTTTGGCGAATGGGATCCTGCGCAGTTTACCGTGGAAGATGCCCTGTTTGGCACGATTGAGTTCTGCAACGGTGGCATTCTGCGTCTGGACACCTCTTTTGCGCTTAATATCCGCGAGCAGTCGATCATGAACGTCTCTTTCTGCGGTGAGAAGGCGGGTGCAACGCTGTTCCCGGCACACATTTATAACGACGAAGCCGGTGTTTTGCAGACGCTGACCCAGCGTGAAGAAGCTGACGATCGGAGACATCTGCGCAGTATGGACGCGTTTGTTCGCCACGTAATGGGCGAGCCGGTCATGATTGCCGATGCGGAGCAGGGGCTGGTGATCCAGCAATTAGTCGCGGCGTTATATGAAGCCGCGGAAACAGGGGAAAGCGTGACGTTATGCTGAACCAGTCTGTATTAACCGATCCGGGCTTTTGCCCGCATAGCCTGAATAAGTACGCGTCCATTATGGCCTGCGGCAATGGCTACATGGGCATTCGCGCCACGCATGAAGAAGATTACACCCAGCAGACCAGAGGCATGTACCTCGCGGGGTTGTATCATCGCGCGGGACGCAATGAAACCACTGAGCTGATCAATCTGCCGGATGTCACCGGGATTGAAGTTGAGCTGAACGGCGTCAATTTCACGCTCCTTTCAGGCGAAATTCTTGAGTGGCAACGCGAGCTGGCCTTTGCTAACGGCGAACTGCATCGTAACGTTGTCTGGCGTTCGCCGGACGGAAAACGCTATCGCCTGGAAAGCCGTCGTTTTGTTTCGCTGGACCAGTTGCCCTTAGTGGCAATGCAGCTCTCGATCACACCGCTTGATGGCGCCGCTCAGGCCGTGCTGAAAACCGGCATAGATGCGACACAAACGAACAGCGGCAGGCAGCATCTGGATGAAATCTCGGTAAGGGTCTTTGACCAGCACTACATGCAAGGTGTGTATGAAACGCAGGACCGGGCGTCTGAAGTTGTTGTTTCGGCGTTTTGTCAGCTCTCCGCTAAGAGCGATAGCTGTTTCACTGCCAAAAATCGTCGCCTCAGCGTTCATCATTCTCTGACTATCTTGCAAGGTGACGCTGTCACGCTTGAAAAAATTGTCTGGCTGACGCATCGCTGCGATAAATCGCTCTCGCAGGAGTCTTTCGCCCGCAACGCGCTGGCCGATCTCAAAGTCTGCGCGGCAAGAGGCTACGATACGTTGCTTGAGAGCTCAGCGTACGCCTGGGAAGCGGTCTGGCGTGATGCTCGGGTGGAAGTGACTTGTGCAGAACAGCAGGATCAGCTGGCGCTGGATTACGCCGTCTGGCATCTGACGACAATGACGCCTGCTCATGATGAGCGAAGCAGTATTGCGGCTAAAGGGCTGACGGGTGAGGGGTATAAGGGACACGTCTTCTGGGATACCGAAATTTTCCTGCTGCCGTTCCATCTGTTTACCCGTCCACAGATTGCCCGCAGTCTGCTGCGCTATCGCTGGCTCAATCTTTCGGGCGCGCGTGAAAAAGCACGCCGTAACGGTTGGCCGGGCGCGTTGTTCCCGTGGGAAAGCGCCGCCAGCGGACAGGAAGAGACGCCAGAATTCGCGGCCATTAACATCCGCACCGGGGTTCGCCAGAAGGTCGCCTCCGCACTCGCTGAACATCACATCGTGGCAGATATTGCCTGTGCCGTTGTCGCTTACTGGCAGGCAACACACGACGATGCCTTTATGCGCAATGAGGGCCTGACGCTGCTGATGGAAACCGCTTCGTTCTGGATGGGACGCGCGACGGAAATTAATGGTCGTCTTGAGATCCATGACGTAATCGGACCGGATGAATACACCGAGCATGTCAACAACAACGCCTACACCAACTATCTGGCCTGGCACAACGTTGCCTGCGCGCGTCAGTTTATGGCGATGTTTGGGCGTGAAGATGCGCGTTTTACGGAGAATGCCGGGACGTTTCTGGCGCGCCTGTGGCTGCCAGAGGCCGACGCAGAGGGTGTGATCCGGCAGGATGATACCTTCATGGCAAAACCTGCCATCGATCTGAGCCGCTATAAAGCCAAAGCGGGTAAGCAAACCATTCTGCTTGATTACTCTCGCGCGGAAGTGAACGAGATGCAGATCCTGAAGCAGGCCGACGTGGTGATGCTTAACTACCTGCTGCCGGAACGGTTTACGCCGCAGCAATGTGCCGCCAATCTGGCGTTCTACGAGCCACGCACGATCCATGATTCATCCCTGAGTAAAGCCATTCACGGCATTGTGCTCGCACGCTGCGGTGACACCGAGGGGGCGTATGCCTTCTGGCGCGATGGTATCGCCATTGACCTGGGAGACGACCCGCACAGCAGCGATGATGGTATTCATGCCGCCGCCACCGGTGCGATCTGGTTGGGCGCCATTCAGGGATTTGCTGGCCTGCACATTAGCGAAGGGGAGCTGCATCTTGCGCCGAAGCTGCCTGTTCACTGGCAGAAACTCGCCTTTCCGCTGCGGTGGCGGGACGCAACGATGCACATTACCTGTGAAGATGGCCAGTTAACCATCGAAACCACCGCACCTGTCACGTTGACGCTGTGGGGTAAAACGCTGCACGTATCAGGGCGAAAGGTCTGCGCGCATAAGGACTTTCTTGCATCTGTTAATGGGACCGCTACCACGGAGGGGCGCCATGACGCTTAACGCTGTTGTATTCGATCTGGACGGGGTGATCACCGATACCGCACATCTTCACTTTCTGGCCTGGCGCGCCGTGGCGGAGGAGATTGGTATCACCTTCGACGAAGTATTTAACGAACAGCTGAAGGGAATAAGCCGTATGGACTCCCTCCAGCGCATTCTGATACATGGCGGGAAAGAGGGGATGTTCAGTGACGAGCAGCGCCTGGCGCTGGCGACGAAAAAAAACGCGCTTTACGTCCAGTCGCTGGCATCACTGACGCAGGATTCGCTGCTGCCGGGTATTCGCGACGTGCTGGCGGATATTCGCGCCGCGAAGGTCAAAATTGGCCTGGCATCCGTATCGCTTAATGCTCTTGGGATTTTGCACGCGTTGGGTATTCATCAGGCTTTCGATTTTTGCGCCGATGCTTCGCGCATTTGCCGCTCAAAGCCGGACCCGGAAATCTTCCTTGCGGCCTGTAAAGGACTGAACGTGCGTCCTGAAGAGGCCATTGGTATCGAAGATGCCGCCGCAGGAGTAGATGCGATTAACGCCGCAGGAATGCTGTCGGTCGGGATTGGGCCTGGCCTGAACCATGCGGGATTACAACTTCATTCAACGCAGGAACTGACCTGGGAAGGCCTGACGGCGTTCTGGGCATCCCGGGCGTATTGATAAGGAATTAATAATGGCTCAACTGTCTCTGAAACACATTCAGAAAATCTATGATAACCAGGTCCACGTGGTGAAGGATTTCAACCTCGAAATTGAAGACAAAGAATTTATTGTCTTCGTCGGTCCATCGGGCTGTGGGAAATCCACGACGCTGCGAATGATTGCCGGCCTTGAGGAGATCAGCGCGGGTGAACTGATTATTGACGGGGTTTGCATGAATGATGTTCCCGCCAAGTCCCGTGATATCGCGATGGTCTTCCAGAACTATGCGCTCTATCCGCATATGACGGTCTACGACAACATGGCGTTTGGCCTGAAAATGCAAAAAATTGCGCCCTCCGTCATTGAAGAACGCGTTACCTGGGCGGCACAGATCCTGGGCTTGCGCGACTATCTCCAGCGTAAACCTGGTGCGTTGTCCGGCGGTCAGCGCCAGCGCGTGGCGTTAGGCAGGGCGATAGTGCGCGAAGCGGGGGTCTTCCTGATGGATGAGCCTTTATCCAATCTCGATGCCAAACTTCGTGTGCAGATGCGCGCTGAAATCAGCAAGCTGCACCAGAAGCTTAATACAACCATGATTTACGTGACGCACGATCAGACGGAAGCCATGACGATGGCGACACGCATCGTGATTTTAAAGGACGGCATCATTCAGCAGGTGGGCGCGCCGAAGCAGGTATACAACGAGCCGGCGAATATGTTCGTTGCAGGGTTTATTGGCTCACCGGCGATGAACTTCATTCGTGGCGCGATCGACGGCCGCTACTTTGTGACCGAAACGCTGCGTCTGGAGATCCCGGAGGACATTCTGGCCGTACTTAATGCGCAAGGTTACCAGCGTAAAGCGGTCGTCTTTGGGATCCGTCCGGAAGACATTCTCACCGCACAGCGAAGCGGTGAAAACATCACGGCGAAGATCAGCGTTGCTGAGCTGACCGGGGCTGAATTTATGCTTTATGCCACCGTGGGTGGGCATGAACTGGTTGTCCGTGCGGGAGCGGCGGATGATTACGTTGCCGGAGAGAATATCGGCATCCAGTTCGATATGAATAAGTGCCATTTCTTCGATGCTGATACTGAAACAGCTATTAGATAAGAAAGGTGTTCGCCGGAAATGAAAGTTTCCGGTTTTTTGTGTGTTAATTATAAAGGAATATTTTAATGAGTACTCTACTAAGAAGTGCTGCGCTCGTCCTGTGCGCAGGGGTGAGCTGCGCGCAAGCAACAGAATCAGCCAAACAGTGGGAATTTAATATTGGCGCCATGTATGAAATTGAAAACGTAGAAGGTCAGGCTGACGATAAAGATGGATTATATGAACCCTCCGTGTGGTTTAATGCCACATGGGATGCCTGGACCATTTCGCTGGCTATGTATCAGGAAGGGCCGGTCGATTACAGTAGCATGACGCGCGGCACCTATTTCGATCGTCCTGAAGTAGAATTACGCTATCGTTTTATCGGCACCGATGATTTTACGTTCGGCCTGACCGGTGGCTTCCGTAATTATGGCTATCACTTTAAGGATGAGCATGGTGCTAAAGACGGTAGTGCTAATATGCAGCGCTACAAAGTTCAGCCTGACTGGGATATTAAACTAACCGACGACTGGCGTTTTGGCGGCTGGTTTGCCATGTATCAGTTTGCCAACGATCTGGAAAAAACCGGCTATTCTGACAGCCGCGTCGAGACCGAAACCGGTTTTACCTGGACAATTAACGAAACGGTCTCGGCAAAAGTTAATTACTATTTAGAGCGCGGTTTTAATATGGACGGTTCACGTAATAACGGTGAATTCTCCACTCAGGAAATTCGCGCCTATCTGCCGATTTCATTGGGTCAGACGACGCTAACGCCTTATACCCGTCTGGGACTCGATCGCTGGTCAAACTGGGACTGGCAAGACGATCCTGAGCGTGAAGGACATGATTTCAACCGTTTGGGTATGCTGTACGCCTATGATTTTAACAATGGTTTATCCATGACGCTGGAATATGCCTACGAATGGGAAAACCATGACGAAGGGGAAAGTGACCGCTTCCACTATGCCGGTATCGGCGTGAATTACGCGTTTTGATAACACTTCACCAGGGGCGTTTGCCCCTGGTTTTTAGCGTAATGAAGCCGCATCTGAAAAATGCGTTTCAACCAATATCTTATGCGGGGCAGGTTTACCCGCTATGCACCTGAACAACACATCGCAGCTCTCTTCGCCCAGCTTTCTGGTGGGGATATCAAAGCCGCCAGGCGCAGGGGTTAAAATGAGAGATAGCATTGGGTCGCTGTATCCTGCCATTGCGACCTGTTCGGGGATCGTCAGGTTTAGCGCATCCGCGGCACGATAAAGACTCAGCAATTTCATGCTGTCCGTCGCAAAAACCGCATCGGGCGGGTTGTCTGAAGAGAGTAGCTGACAGGCCGCCTGAAGCGCGCTTTCATGGGTGTATCCGCCATCAATAACCCAGTCCGGGTTAATTGCAATACCCTGCTTCTCAAGGCTCGATTTATAGCCCGCCAGGCGATCGATAGAAACGTGATAATCGAGCGGGGCATGCAGGCAGGCAATTTTAGTGCGACCATGATTGATAAATGAGTCAGTTAATATGGCGCTGTCGCGGAAATTATCCGTGTCGACAGAATAGATATTCTGGTAATTGCCTTCCACTTTACCAATAACGACCACGGGCACGCCATATTCGTCCAGCGTCGCGAAAAAAGACTCGTTCGCCGGCGAGCTTAGCATGATGATCCCCTTGATCATCTTCTGCTTTATTTTACCTACGCATTTTTGCAGATCATCTTCGCTGCTTTTGGACGTTTGTAAAATAACATCAAAACCCTCTTCTTCTGCTTTTGCCGTAATGGCATGTAGTACATCAGAGAAAAACGGATTGCCTGCGGTGGTTTTGGTTGAACGGGTCGAAATAACCATAATGGCGTCGAAGCCAGAAGAGGTGAGTGCGCGGGCAAGTTTATTCGGTTGATAATTTAATTCTTCTATCGCCTTCAACACCTTTTCGCGCGCTTCAGGAGAAATATTCGTTTGCTTATTCAGAACGCGCGACACGGTTGATTTCGAAACGCCAGCAACGCGGGCAATATCATAGATGGTGGGTGACATACACCTTACTCACTCCAGACGGACAGCAATTGCGCCCATCTTACTGGAGAGAAAACGGCAATAGCAATAATTAAGAATTGATAATCAACGATCTGCCCCAATTTACTGTATTCTGAAGTGACTTTTTTCAGGGTTCCAGGCAATGAAGGACGGCGATGAAGCGACTTAAAAACGAATTCAATTCTCTGGTGAACCGTGGCGTTGATCGCCATCTGCGTCTTGCCGTGACGGGGCTGAGCCGCAGCGGTAAGACAGCATTCATTACGGCGATGGTCAATCAGCTGTTGAACCTGCATGCAGGGGCGCGCCTGCCACTGCTTAGCGCAGTGCGCGAGGAGCGGTTGCTTGGGGTGAAACGCGTACCGCAACGTGATTTTGGCATACCCCGTTTCACCTATGATGAAGGTCTGGCGCAGTTATACGGGGAGCCTCCCGCCTGGCCCACCCCGACGCGTGGCGTGAGCGAAATCCGTCTTGCGCTTCGTTTCCGCTCGAATGAATCCCTGATGCGTCACTTCAAAGAAACGTCCACGCTCTATCTCGAAATTGTGGATTACCCGGGAGAATGGCTGCTCGATTTACCGATGCTGGCGCAGGATTACCTGAGCTGGTCCCGACAGATGACCGGTCTGTTGCAGGGGCAGCGGGCAGAGTGGTCGACCAAATGGCGCCAGCTTTGCGAAGGACTGGATCCGCTGGCACCGGCGGATGAAAACCGTCTGGCCGTCATAGCCGAAGCCTGGACGGATTACCTGCATCAGTGCAAGCAGGAGGGGTTGCATTTTATTCAGCCGGGCCGCTTTGTTCTGCCGGGTGATTTAGCCGGTGCTCCCGCGCTACAGTTTTTCCCGTGGCCGGACGTTGACAGCATCGGTGAATCGAAACTGGCGCAGGCGGACAAGACCACCAACGCCGGTATGCTCCGCGAGCGATACAATTATTACTGTGAGAAGGTGGTTAAGGGCTTTTATAAAAATCACTTTTTACGCTTTGACCGCCAGATCGTGCTGGTGGACTGCCTGCAACCGCTCAACAGCGGGCCGCAGGCGTTCAATGATATGCGGCTGGCGCTGACGCAGCTGATGCAAAGCTTTCATTATGGCCAGCGTACGCTGTTTCGCCGTTTGTTCTCGCCGGTCATCGACAAGCTGCTGTTTGCCGCCACAAAAGCTGACCATGTGACGGTCGATCAGCACGCCAACATGGTATCCCTGCTGCAACAGCTGGTGCAGGATGCCTGGCAGAATGCGGCCTTCGAAGGGATCAGTATGGATTGTCTGGGGCTGGCGTCCGTACAGGCTACGCAGAGTGGGTTGATTGACCTGAATGGCGAGAAAATTCCGGCCCTGCGGGGCAACCGTCTCAGCGACGGTGCGCCGCTCACGGTCTATCCGGGGGAAGTTCCGGCGCGTCTGCCGGGCCAGGCTTTCTGGCAAAGCCAGGGTTTTCAGTTCGAAGCCTTCCGTCCGCAGAGTATGAACGTTGACCAGCCATTGCCGCATATCCGTCTGGATGCCGCGCTGGAGTTTTTAATTGGAGATAAATTGCGATGACGGAACCGTTAAAACCACGCATTGATTTTACCGGCCAGCTTGAGCAGACCCCGCATGAGGCGTTTAAAACGGCGCAAACCTTCAGCGGGCCGCAGGCCGACAACTTTGCTCCCGTGCTGGCAGACGAGCCGTTGGCTGAAGAGGGGCAGGCGGAAGCGGTGGTTGATGCGGCACTGCGCCCGAAACGCAGCCTGTGGCGCAAGATGGTGACCGCCGGGTTAGCCCTTTTTGGTGTGAGCGTAATCGGTCAGGGCGTGCAGTGGGGCGTCAATGCCTGGCAAACGCAGGACTGGGTGGCGCTGGGGGGATGCGCCGCCGGGGCGTTGATTGTTGGTGCGGGCGTTGGCTCGGTCGTTACCGAGTGGCGTCGCCTATGGCGTTTGCGTCAGCGTGCCCACGAACGCGATGAAGCGCGGGATCTGCTGCACAGTCACGGCACAGGAAAAGGGCGTGCTTTTTGTGAAAAGCTTGCGGCTAAGGCCGGGATTGATCACTCTCACCCGGCGCTTCAGCGCTGGTATGCGGCGATCCACGAAACCCAGAATGACCAGGAAGTGGTCACGCTCTATGCCCACATTGTTCAGCCGGTGCTGGATGCGCAGGCTCGTCGTGAGATCAGCCGCTCGGCGGCGGAATCTACCCTGATGATCGCCGTCAGTCCGCTGGCGATGGTGGACATGGCCTTTATCGCCTGGCGCAACCTGCGCCTGATCAACCGCATCGCCAGACTGTATGGCATCGAGCTTGGTTATTACAGCCGGCTGCGCCTGTTCAAACTGGTATTGCTGAATATCGCCTTCGCCGGGGCAAGCGAACTGGTGCGGGAGGTCGGGATGGACTGGATGTCGCAGGATCTTGCGGCGCGTCTCTCTGCCCGGGCGGCGCAGGGGATTGGTGCCGGTCTGCTGACGGCACGCCTGGGTATCAAAGCGATGGAGGTTTGTCGTCCACTCCCCTGGATCGATGGCGATAAGCCGCGGCTGGGGGATTTCCGTCGCGAATTGATTGGCCAGCTTAAAGAGACGCTTAATAAAAAACCTGCTCAGTGAGGTTTTGTTTACTAATCGTGCGGGCTGTCAATATTTGTTGACAGCCACCTTCCCGAATACCGTGATCTGACATATCATTTTACTGTTATTGGCTTAAACGGTGAATTTCCCATGCGTCTGGAAGTCTTTTGTGAGGACCGTCTCGGTCTGACCCGCGAGTTACTCGATCTTCTTGTTTTACGTAGCATTGATTTACGTGGCATAGAGATCGACCCTGTCGGGCGAATTTACCTCAATTTTGCCGAAATTGAATTTAATACCTTCAGTAGCCTGATGGCGGAAATCCGCCGTATCGCTGGCGTTACGGATGTACGCACCATCCCCTGGATGCCGTCCGAGCGGGAACATCTTGCGCTGAGCGCGCTGCTGGAAGCAATGCCGGAGCCGTTTCTCTCTCTCGATCTGAAAAATAAAGTCGAGCGCGTTAACCAGGCCAGCTGCCAGCTGTTTGCGCAGACTCAGGAAAAACTTATCGGGCACCACGCCACGCAACTGATTACCGGTTTTAATTTCCAGCGCTGGCTGGACAGCAACCCGCAAAATACCCATAGCGAGCATGTCGTTATCAACGGACAGAATTTCCTGATGGAGATCACGCCGGTCTACCTGAAAGGGGAAAATGCCGCGCGGGTGCTCACCGGCGCGGTGATCATGCTGCGCTCCACGGTGCGCATGGGACGCCAGTTACAGAATCTTTCCAGCCAGGACGTCGGCGCATTCAGCCAGATTATTGCGGTGAGCCCGAAGATGCGTCATGTAATCGACCAGGCGCGCAAGCTGGCAAATCTTACGGCACCGCTGCTGATTACCGGGGATACCGGTACGGGGAAAGATCTGCTGGCGCATGCTGTGCACATGGCCAGCCCGCGTGCGTCAAAACCGTATCTGGCGCTGAACTGCGCGTCTATTCCTGAAGATGCCGTTGAAAGTGAGCTGTTCGGGCATGCGCCGGAAGGTAAAAAAGGCTTCTTTGAACAGGCGAATGGCGGCTCGGTGCTGCTGGACGAGATTGGCGAAATGTCGCCACGCATGCAGGCGAAACTGCTGCGTTTTCTCAATGACGGCACGTTCCGCCGTGTGGGGGAAGATCATGAAGTGCACGTGGACGTGCGCGTCATCTGCGCCACCCAGAAAAACCTGGTGGAGCTGGTGCAGAAAGGGGTATTCCGCGAAGATCTCTACTATCGTCTCAACGTTCTGACGCTCAATATACCGCCGCTGCGTGATTGCCCGCAGGACATCATGCCGTTGACAGAACTGTTCGTGGCCCGTTTTGCCGACGAGCAGGGCGTGCCGCGTCCGAAGCTCTCTGCCGACCTGGGCACCGTGCTGACGCGTTACGGCTGGCCGGGCAATATTCGTCAGCTTAAAAATGCGGTCTATCGCGCATTAACTCAGCTTGAAGGGTATGAACTGCGCCCTCAGGATATTCTGTTGCCGGATTACGATGCCGGGACGGTCTCGGTAGGCGAAGAGGCAATGGAAGGCTCGCTGGATGACATCACCAGCCGTTTCGAGCGTTCGGTGTTAACGCAGCTTTATCGCAGCTATCCGAGCACGCGCAAGCTGGCTAAACGTCTTGGGGTGTCACATACCGCAATTGCGAATAAGCTGCGCGAGTATGGGTTAAATCAGAAGAAGGGTGACGAATAAATAAAAAAGCCTCTTTGCAGAGGCTTTTTTACGTTTAGGCTTTAAGCGCCTCAAGTGCAGCGGTGTAATCCGGTTCGGTAGTGATTTCGTTAACCAGCTCACTGAAAACAACGTTGTCGTTTTCGTCGATCACCAGCACCGCACGAGCAGCCAGACCTTTCAGCGCGCCTTCGGAAATGGCAACACCGTATTTTTCCAGGAAATCCGGGCTGCGCAGAGTGGAAAGGGTGATGACGTTGCTCAGGCCTTCAGCGCCGCAGAAGCGGGACTGGGCAAACGGCAGGTCAGCAGAAATGCACAGCACTACGGTGTTGTCCATTTCGGTCGCCAGCTGGTTGAATTTACGCACTGATGCAGCACAAACGCCAGTATCGATGCTTGGGAAAATGTTCAGGACTTTACGTTTGCCAGCAAACTGGCTCAGCGTGACGTCAGACAGATCTTTAGCCACCAGAGTAAAAGGCTGTGCTTTGCTGCCAGACTGTGGGATGGAACCTGCAACAGCAACCGGGTTGCCCTGGAAATGAACGAGTTGTGACATAGATATCTTCCTGTTTACAAATAGTTAACGTCGTGGCTAGTGTATGTCATCCGCAGTTAGCACGGCAAACCAATTTTCTGCCTTTCCGGCCTGCAAGGAGTTAGTGATGAGAAGCGTTAAGGTCTATGAAGAAGCCTGGCCATTGCACACCCCGTTTGTGATCTCGCGCGGCAGCCGTAATGAGGCCTGTGTGGTCGTGGTTGAATGTGAAGAGGACGGCGTAAAAGGCGTCGGGGAATGTACCCCTTATCCTCGCTACGGAGAAAGCCTGGCGTCAGTCATGGCGCAAATTATGACGGTGGTGCCCGAGTTGCAGGCGGGTCTGACGCGCGAGGCTCTTCAGCTTCGGTTGCCGGCCGGCGCGGCACGCAACGCGATTGACTGCGCACTCTGGAGTCTGGAAGCGGCGAAACAACAAAAACCGCTGCCTGCGCTGCTGGACGTTACGCTGCCGCAATCGATCGTCACCGCGCAAACGGTGGTCATCGGTGAACCAGAGCAAATGGCCGCCAGCGCTCAGGCGTTGTATGCCACCGGTGCAACATTATTAAAGGTGAAGCTCGACGATCGTCTGATTAGCGAACGCATGGTCGCCATTCGTGCGGCGGTGCCTGATGCCACTCTTATCGTCGATGCGAACGAATCATGGCATAGCGAAGGGCTGGCAGCCCGTTGTCAGCTGCTTGCCGATCTGGGCGTTGCCATGCTGGAGCAACCCCTCCCGGCAGAAGACGATGCCGCCCTGGCGAATTTTATTCATCCGCTTCCCGTCTGTGCAGATGAAAGCTGTCATACCCGTGAGAGCCTGTCAGCTCTCGAGGGACGCTACGAGATGGTGAACATTAAGCTTGATAAAACAGGTGGATTAACCGAAGCCCTGGCACTGGCACAAGATGCGCAGGCGCAAGGCTTTGCTCTGATGCTGGGCTGCATGTTGTGCACGTCAAGAGCGATCGGCGCTGCGCTCCCGCTGGTGAACAGCGTGCGTTTTGCCGATCTTGACGGCCCAACCTGGCTGGCGGTTGACGTATCACCCGCCCTGAATTTTACCTCCGGTGTACTTCATCTTTGAGGCTGCCAGCGCAGGAGATCTGTCATCGCCCGCAGGTATTTTTCGCTCGCTTCATCCGAGGAGATTGGCGGAAACTCTGCGGTGATACAGTGAAGGCTAAGGTCCGCGCACCAGCTGCCAAACGACCCGGGTGTTTCATAGCCAACGCTGCTCACCATAGGTAGAGCAAACGCATCCGCCAGCCACTGCCCGAGCGCCGTATTACGAGGATCTTCAATACAGGCGAGGGGATCGTGGAAAGAGACAACCCAGGCCGGGTGGATCTTATGAATAAGCTGGCACAATGCCTGAGTCTCCGGTTCGGAACCGGGTTTGTCTCCCGTGAGCAGGACAACATCTCGCTCCTGCGCCGAACTGTTCCAGCGATACACCGTTTCACCGGCGCGCCAGTTTGCCGCCGGGAAGTTCCTGTTCAGGTCAACGCCGCGTGCATTCGCCCGTAATCCAAGCTGACAACCGTCCGGGTTGACGGTCAAAATCACATGATGACGTCGTAAATCGGGGGCCAGCGTACGTAGCGCGCACGAGAGCGTCACGACAGACGAGTTTTCATCGCCATGCGTGCCCGCAATGATTAAGCCGCTATTGCGATCGGCCTCGGGTGCCGGAAACCAGATCAGCGGCGCGCCTAAAAACGAGCGTCCATAATGTTCAGTCCCGGGCGGGAAGGCGCCGCGTTCCGTTCTTGGTCGGGTAGTTGCCATAGTAAACCCTGATGATAAAGTCACTTCTGGCAGTGTTGTGCAAAAGCCGCGCTTAATCAAATAGTTTCCGTGTGTGTGGAAAATTGCCTGACATCAACTTTCCGGAGGAAGCATTTGCATTTCTCCGTTTCGAAACAAATAATTACGCATCTGCCTGTTACCTGACATCATTAAGGGGATCGTATGAAGCATCCTGTTTCGCTTCTTTGTACTGCGCTGTGGCTGTGCGGGCTTTCTTCACTTTCATATGCCGCGGAGGTTCCCGAAGGAACGGTTCTGGCGCAAAAGCAGGAGCTGGTTCGACATATCAAAGATGAGCCCGCTTCGCTCGATCCGGCAAAAGCGGTGGGATTGCCCGAGATACAGGTGATCCGCGACCTCTATGAAGGGCTGGTGAATCAGAACGAAAAAGGGGAGTTAGTTCCCGGCGTGGCGACGCGCTGGCAGAGCAATGATAACCGCGTCTGGACATTCACGCTGCGGGATAACGCTAAGTGGTCCGACGGTACTCCGGTGACGGCACAAGATTTTGTCTATAGCTGGCGTCGTCTGGTTGATCCTAAAACAACGTCACCTTTCGCCTGGTTTGCGGCGCTGGCGGGCATTAACAATGCCCAGTCCATCATCGACGGCAAAGCTGCTCCGGATACGCTCGGCGTGATGGCGGTGGATGCTAAAACGCTGCGCGTGCAGCTGGACAAACCGCTACCCTGGTTCAGTAATCTGACGGCTAACTTCGCGTTTTATCCTGTTCAAAAGGCCAATGTGGAGAGCGGTAAGGAATGGACGCGCCCTGGCGCGCTCATTGGCAACGGTGCTTATGTGCTGAAAGATCGCGTGGTGAATGAAAAACTGGTGGTTGAGCCGAACTCTCATTACTGGGATAACGCCAGGACGGTGCTTAAAAAAGTCACCTTTGTGCCCATCAACCAGGAGTCCTCAGCGACCAAACGCTATCTGGCGGGCGATATCGATATTACAGAATCGTTTCCGAAAAACATGTACCAGAAGCTGCTTAAAGATATTCCGGGACAGGTATATACACCGCCACAGCTTGGGACCTATTACTACGCGTTTAACACGCAAAAAGGCCCAACCGCGGATGCCCGCGTACGTCTCGCGCTCAGCATGACTATCGACAGACGTATTATGGCGGAAAAAGTCCTGGGGACCGGCGAGAAACCGGCCTGGCATTTTACTCCCGATGTCACTGCGGGTTTTACGCCGGAAACCTCACCATTTGAGCAGATGTCTCAGCAGGAGCTGAATGCGCAGGCGAAAACGTTGTTGCAGGCGGCAGGCTATGGCCCTCAGCGCCCGCTTAAATTAACGCTGCTGTACAACACGTCTGAAAACCATCAGAAAATTGCGATTGCCGTTGCATCCATGTGGAAGAAAAATCTGGGTGTTGACGTTAAGTTGCAGAATCAGGAGTGGAAAACCTACATCGACAGCCGCAATACCGGGAATTTTGACGTCATCCGTGCATCGTGGGTAGGGGACTACAACGAGCCGTCGACATTCCTGTCGCTGCTGACCTCCTCCCACAGCGGGAATATCTCACGATTCAACGATCCTGCTTACGATAAGATTATTCATCAGGCGACGCTCGAAACTACTGAAAAAGCGCGTAATGCCGACTACAACATGGCCGAGAAGATCCTCACCGAGAAAGCACCGATTGCCCCTATTTATCAGTACACCAATGGCCGTCTCATCAAGCCATGGGTTAAAGGTTATCCGATAAATAACCCAGAGGATGTTGCGTACAGCCGTACAATGTATATTGAAAAGCACTAAAAAGAGCTCAGGGCGCTACGTGATTATGGTTAACATCCATTAACCGCATAAGCGCCCGCTCTCAGGGTTGATTGTTTTACAGCCTGGTTATTTCCGAATATTCCCTTCATATCAGCCCATCACTCATTGTCATGATGAATATCTTCAGAGAGATTCTTCCTCCCGTTTATCGAAAAACGCGTAGTCATTTATTCGCCATACCGTTCCGCTTGAGGAGCAGCTTCGTCTGCTTTCCATTTTACCTGCCGGGCAACCCGTGTCAGCAGCGCAGCTAAACCAGACCGAACAGCATCTTCAGCAGTTGATTGCCAACTATGCCCTGCTGAAGCACCAAAAAGAATAATGAGACTGGCGAAAAACACGGAGTTGACATGTCAGCAAGAGAGCGTTTTTTTAAGAAAGTGCAGCAAAGTATTGGGGACAAACCGATCTATGTTAATACGGCTGAGGCCGAAGTCAGGACGTTTTGTGAGCGGATGGAGGATCTTGCGCAGCAAATCATTACATGGTTTGAAGGTTCTGGTATTGAAATAATTTTATCTAAAAAACATATCACCGATTTAAGTACGGTTGGCTACAGCCTCAGTAGCGGTATATGTCGTTATGCTATTACGACGATCATTTTGCAAAATGGGGATCGCAGCGTCACCATTATGCCAGAACAGGTGATCAGGGGGCCGGAGAAGGGGTGTGTGACGATGAGTATTAATGTCCCCGATAGTCTGTCGGGGGCGAGGATATTCCATTTAAGCATGGCGCCTGATACAGGCTGGTATATTCGTCGCGGGCATCAAAGTGCAAAAGAGAATATTCTCATGAATGAGGACTGTTTTTTCCAGACTATCGACTATCTGGCCTGAACGTAAGCCACTCTAACGGGAGGGGCGCGTATTAACTACGTTAACTTATTAAGCACCACTAAACAACGGCGCCCTACAGTACCCCTCCTTAAATATATAATTGCCATTTTTGAAGGGGTATCAGCAACCAAACGACAAGCCAGACATTTAGCGTAAAACATGCTTTTTGTCCGCCTTAAGTAAAACTGCGAAAATCAAACTGCAAAACAACAAACCAGCGACGAACGTGAGGACAAATTTGTATGGCAATGCTATAACCCTTAATGCCAACCAAAATATAATGCCCCAGGAAAACGTATGCTAAGAAATATTAGTGTCAGAACGTTCATTGTCTATTTCCTTTTATGTGTATTTTTGGTAAGTGATGGAGTTATAGCGCTATTTTCACGGAATTCTTCGCTTTTTATTGCAGTCATAATTGTACAATTCATCGCCTTATTTTTACTCTGGGCGTACATGACCAAATATCTTGTGACGCCGATCAATACGGTGAAAAAAAGTATTGAAGAAGTGACGTCAGGCAAACTTGGCGTGTCGATACCTGAATTTGGCAACAACTGTGCGGGACGACTGATCCCGGGGATTAACAGTCTCTCCAGCAACATTGCAACGCTGGTCCGTGAGATCCGCGCCTCCTCGCAAACCGCGATGACCCTGTCAGATCAACTCTCTTCACGCAGCGCGCAGCTTTCCGTCAAAACAGAACAGCAGTCAGCTTCGCTGGTGCAAACGGCAGCAAGCATGGAAGAGATGGCTGCAAGTACAAAAAATAATGCCGACAATACCCGTTTAGCCAGCGAGCAGGCGAATATCGCGACGTTACAGGCGCGTAAAGGCGGAGAATTAATGGGGCAGGTCGCGAACAATATGCAGTCGATTACCGACTGCGCCCAGCAAATGACAGAGATTATCTCGCTGATTGACGGTATCGCTTTTCAGACCAATATTCTGGCGCTTAACGCCGCCGTTGAAGCGGCAAGAGCGGGCGACCATGGTAAAGGGTTTTCTGTGGTCGCGGGTGAGGTGAGAAGCCTGGCGCATCGTAGCGCCGAAGCGGCAAAAAATATTAAGTCACTGATTGAAGTTACCAGCCATAACGTGACGCAGGGCGTTAACGTGGTCTCTGAAGCCGAAAAAAACATGCATGACATTGTTACCGGTTCGGGCAATGTGAGCAGACTGATGGATGAAATATCCGCCTCAACATCAGAACAGGAAAAAGGTATTTCACAAATTACGCAGGCATTGTCAGAGCTTGAACGCGTAACGCAGAGCAACGTGTCGATGGTTGAGGAACTCAATGGATCGTCAGATGTGCTGCGCAATCAGGTGATTGAGCTCCAGACACGAACACGTAATTTCCGTCTGGAAAATGAGTTCCAGACTGACAATGCGTTAAGAAGCCGCGAATGGGCGGTGAATTCCTGAACGTATTCAGGACGATGCCTCACATAATTATTGCTTAACCCTCGGCGCAAGCTAGACTGACACCGAAAGAGATAAAACGGTGGAGGCGCTGTGGAGAGCATTAAAGGGTCTGAGGTTAACGTACCTGACGCAGTTTTTGCATGGGTGTTTGATGGACAAGGCGGCGCAAGGCCGCTTGAAGATCAGGATCACATCGACAGCGAACATCCATGCTGGCTGCACCTCAACTACACGCACCCGGACAGCGCCGAGTGGCTCGCGTCCACGCCGCTACTGCCCAACAACGTTCGGGATGCGCTGGCGGGAGAAAGTCTCAGACCCCGCGTCAGCCGCATGGGTGAGGGGACGTTAATTACGCTGCGTTGTATAAACGGCAGTACGGATGAGCGTCCGGATCAGCTGGTGGCAATGCGTGTTTATATGGATGAACGGCTGATTGTTTCCACCCGCCAGAGAAAAGTGCTGGCGCTGGATGACGTCATTAACGATCTGAAAGAGGGCACGGGGCCTACGGATTGCGGCAGCTGGCTGGTGGATGTGTGTGATGCGCTGACCGATCATGCCAGCGAGTTTATAGAAGAACTTCACGATAAAATCATCGATCTGGAAGATAACCTGCTCGATCAGCAAATCCCCCCACGTGGTTTTCTGGCGCTGCTGCGTAAGCAGCTCATCGTGATGCGCCGCTATATGACCCCTCAGCGCGACGTTTATGCGCGGCTGGCCAGCGAACGCATGAGCTGGATGAACGATGATCAGCGCCGCAGAATGCAGGATATCGCTGACCGGCTCGGACGTGGACTGGACGAGATTGACTCATGTATTGCCAGAACGGCAGTCATGGCGGATGAGATAGCCCAGGTGATGCAGGAGTCGTTAGCCAGGAGAACGTACACCATGTCGCTGATGGCGATGGTCTTTTTACCGAGTACCTTCCTGACGGGGTTGTTTGGCGTAAACCTCGGAGGGATCCCCGGCGGTGAATATCACTATGGCTTCACCACGTTTTGCGTCATGTTAGTGGTTTTGATTGGGGGTGTTGCATGGTGGTTGCATCGTAGTAAATGGCTGTAAATTTACGCTTTTCTGAGGCAGAGTCGGCTTCAAAACGACATTTTAATTGAGCGAAGTCAATAAACTCCGACCATGTTAGGTGCAATATTACTCCCGCAGGTGAATGCAACGTCAAGCGATGGGCGTTGCGCTCCATATTGTCTTACTTCCTTTTTTTGAATTACTGCATAGCACAATTGATTCGTACGACGCCGACTTCATAGTCGGCTTTTTTTTGCCTCCTGTTTATCTGCGTCTACCCTTTAGGAGTAAGCACCCTAATCTGGAGGAAAAGATGAGTATGCTACTTGCCCTGCAACGCCTCAACACCTGGCAGTCCGATCCGGTGCCCACCGATCCGACGCCGATACCCGATCCTGTCCCACGTCCGCAGCCGATGCCGGATCCGCCGCCCGATGAAGAACCGATTAAATTGTCGCATCGTTAGCGCAGATCTGCGAGGATACGCGCCATCTGACTGCAATCATTACCACGAGAGTATATTGTGACCGCTTTTTCCACGCTGAACGTTCTGCCTGAAGCCCAACTGACTAACCTGAATGAGTTGGGCTACCTCACTATGACCCCTGTCCAGGCCGCCGCGCTGCCGGCTATCCTTGAAGGCCGTGACGTGCGCGTGCAGGCGAAAACCGGCAGTGGAAAAACGGCTGCATTCGGGCTAGGCCTGTTACAACACATTGATGCAACCTTGTTTCAGACCCAGTCCCTGATACTCTGCCCGACGCGCGAGCTGGCCGACCAGGTCGCGGGCGAGCTGCGTCGTCTGGCGCGTTTTTTGCCTAACACTAAAATTTTAACGCTCTGCGGGGGGCAACCGTTCGGTGCGCAGCGCGATTCCCTTCAGCACGCGCCGCATATCATTGTGGCTACGCCGGGCCGTCTGCTCGATCACCTGCAAAAAGGCACCGTTTCACTCGATACACTGCAAACGCTGGTGATGGATGAAGCTGACCGCATGCTGGATATGGGCTTCAGCGATGCGATTGACGAAGTGATCCGCTTTGCGCCAGCCACGCGTCAGACGCTGCTCTTTTCTGCCACCTGGCCCGAGGCGATTGCAGCGATCAGCGGGCGCGTGCAGAAGAACCCGCTGACCATTGAAATCGATACTGTCGATGCGTTACCAGCGATTGAGCAGCAGTTCTTCGAGACATCGCAGCACGGCAAAATTCCACTGCTACAAAAATTGCTGAGCCAACACCAGCCAGCGTCCTGCGTGGTGTTCTGTAATACCAAAAAAGATTGTCAGGCGGTGTGCGATGCCCTGAATGATGCCGGACAGAGCGCATTATCGCTGCATGGCGATCTGGAACAGCGCGATCGCGATCAGACTCTGGTGCGTTTCGCTAACGGCAGCGCACGCGTGCTGGTTGCAACGGATGTGGCGGCCCGTGGCCTGGATATTAAATCGCTTGAGCTGGTGGTGAATTTCGAACTGGCATGGGATCCGGAAGTGCATGTCCACCGCATCGGGCGTACCGCGCGTGCAGGTAACAGTGGTCTCGCCATCAGCTTCTGCGCACCTGAAGAGGCGCAGCGCGCCAATATTCTTGCGGAAATGCTGCAACTGAAACTCAACTGGGTGAATACCCCTGGTAATATCAGCATCGCTCCGCTGGCGGCGGAAATGGCCACCTTGTGCATCGACGGCGGTAAAAAGGCCAAAATGCGTCCCGGTGACGTTCTGGGGGCGTTAACTGGGGATATCGGTCTCGACGGGGCAGATATTGGCAAGATCACGGTCCATCCTGCGCATGTCTACGTAGCGGTTCGCCAGTCGGTTGCGCATAAGGCCTGGAAGCAGTTGCAGGGCGGGAAGATTAAAGGGAAGACCTGCCGCGTTCGACTGCTCAAATAAGCTTAAAACGCGTCTCAGAAACGATATCTGAGACGCTGCCAGGTTACTTGACTTCTACCACGTTCAGGCGCAGTTCATCGAATTGCGCATCCTCTTCCTCTGGCTGCCAGCCAGCAGGCTGCATCGGGATCTCTTCGCGGTCAAACGCCAGATCCCCGCCATTCACCACCTCTGAACCGTGGTTAATCCCTTTGAAATCGAACAGTTCAACGTCGGCCAGGTGCGAAGGCACCACGTTCTGCATGGCGCTGAACATGGTTTCGATGCGGCCCGGATAGCGTTTATCCCAGTCACGCAGCATGTCGCCAATGACCTGACGTTGCAGGTTCGGCTGTGAGCCGCACAGATTGCACGGAATGATAGGGAAGGCTTTGGCCTGGGAGAAACGCTCAATGTCTTTCTCGCGGCAGTAGGCGAGTGGGCGGATCACGATGTGTTTGCCGTCGTCGCTCATCAGCTTCGGTGGCATTCCCTTCATTTTGCCGCCATAGAACATATTCAGAAACAGCGTTTGCAGAATGTCGTCCCGGTGATGACCAAGCGCAATCTTGGTGGCGCCCAGTTCGGTTGCGGTGCGGTAAAGAATGCCGCGACGCAAACGTGAGCAGAGCGAGCAGGTCGTTTTGCCCTCTGGGATCTTCTCTTTAACAATGCCGTAGGTATTCTCTTCTACGATTTTGTACTCAACGCCCAGGTTCTCAAGGTACTCCGGCAGGATATGCTCCGGGAAGCCCGGCTGTTTCTGATCGAGGTTAACCGCGACCAGGGAAAAGTTCACCGGTGCGCTTTGCTGTAGATTGCGCAGGATCTCCAGCATGGTGTAGCTGTCTTTACCGCCCGACAGGCAGACCATGATGCGATCGCCTTCTTCAATCATGTTGAAGTCTGCAATGGCTTCGCCCACGTTACGGCGCAGTCGCTTTTGCAGTTTATTCAGGTTGTACTGTTCTTTCTTGTTAATTTCTTGATTTTGTTGCATCTATTCGTTACTCAGATCTCAAATGGGGCACAGGGTGAGGAAAACGATTTCAAAGCGTCAGCTTCGTGTTCATCTCTTCTATCCATGTAGCATAGATTTCATACACCATCTGCGCATGTACGTGCCCCATCTGGTTAGCGATAAAAGACGGGTTTGCGGCTACCGGTAAAAACCAGCATGCGAAAGTGTGTCGTGTATGGTACGGATTGCAGCGCCGAATGCCAGCACGATTTACAAATGAGCTCCACAGGAGAAGTTTGGTTAAGACTGAAGGGTTGTCTACACTTACAGCTTACGCAGTAAAAACGGAGGTGAAAATGACTGACCGTCCCGTTAATGGTGACCATCCTGATTATAATCCCAGCCCGGATAACCCGGACAAGGATGGAAAAAAACCGAAAGATGATCCTGGCTCAGCGCCTGAATCAGGCGATAAAGATCCAGAGTAATGACCTGCCGCCTTTTCGAAGGCGGTTTTAACACCCATTCGGCCTCTCTACGCGCACCGCTATTCATGTTGTCCTCATCAACGTTGTCTGATAACCGCTCAGAACCCCTCCTGTTTTGCCTGGCGAACAGCTGAGATAAAGCACGGATCTCATTCCCGCGTACCAGCGCGTTTTACATTTCTCCTGCTACGCTTTTGAGGGGGACAAGGGAGCGCTTCTATGAAAAATAAAGACGAGCAGACAGGATTAGTTGGGCTGGCGATTGGTGCCGCCGTTATCGGGCTGGTTTCATCCCAGAAGATCATCAACCGTGAAAGTATTGTCGCTGAGCTGGTAAGGCTCGGCAGGCAGAAGGGGGATGGTGTCGAAGATGAGGTCTTTTTAAAAGCGGCTGAGTTAGTGAGAAAAGGAGTATAACGATGGCTGATATTCGTCATGCACAGTGTCATTGTGGGGCGGTGAAATTTACGGTTGAGCTGACGGACGGCCTGAATACCGCACGTCGATGTAGCTGCTCGTTTTGCAGGATGCGTGGGGCGGTTGTGGTTTCAGCGCCTTTGACGGGCATTAAGGTGACGCAGGGCGCGGACACGCTCACAGAGTACCGTTTCAACACCGGCACGGCGCGCCATTTCTTCTGTTCGATCTGCGGTATTTACACGTTCCACCAACGACGTTCCAATCCCAATGAATATGGTGTGAATGTTGCCTGTCTGGAAAATGTCACGCCATTCGACTTCCCGGAAGTGGTGGTAATGGATGGAGTTAATCACCCTATGGATGGCGACAGCGGAGTATTTGGCTATCTCTCTTTCCGCAAAGAACAGGCGAAACAGCGATAAAAATTAGCCCGCAGGTCGCTGCGGGCTAACGGGATTAGAACTGGTAAACCAGACCTAACGCTACGATGTCATCCGTACCGATGCCATTGTTTTTGTAGAACGAATCATCTTCATCCAGCAGGTTGATTTTATAATCAACATAGGTGGACATGTTTTTGTTGAAATAGTAGGTAGCACCGACGTCAGCGTATTTCACCAGATCTTTATCGTCCTGGCCATTGCCCAGGTCTTTACCTTTGGACTGTAAATAGGAAATAGCCGGACGCAGACCGAAATCGAACTGATATTGTGCGGTGACTTCGAAGTTCTGGGTTTTGTTTGCCACCGCATCTGCATTGTCGCCGTACGGCGTCATATTGCGGGTTTCGGAATACATTGCCGCCAGATAAATGTTGTTGGCATCGTATTTCAGACCTGCGGTCCATGCATCCGCAGTATCGCCGCCCGCAGTAGTGTAATTTACCTGATCGTTGGTACGGTCAGATGAAGTATATGCCGCACCTGCGCTGAAGCCCATGCCGAAATCGTAGGTTGCGGATATACCGTAACCGTCACCATTTTCATGACGTGTATCACGACCGTTGTTGGTCCCTTCATTGGTAGAGCAGAAATTCTCGTCGCAGTTATTACCTTCATTATTACCCTGATACTGCACCGCGAAGTTCAGACCCTGCACCAGACCAAAGAAGTCGGTGTTACGGTAGGTCGCCACGCCGTTTGCACGACCGGTCATAAAGTTATCGGCATAAGTATAAGAGTCGCCACCAAATTCTGGCAGCATATCGGTCCAGCCTTCAACGTCGTACAGGACGCCATAGTTACGGCCGTAATCGAAGGAGCCGTAATCGCCCACCTTCACACCCGCGAAGGCCAGACGCGTCCAGGACTGATTGTCAGAACCTTCGGTGTTGTTTGCCTGAATGTTGTATTCCCATTGTGCGAAGCCGGTCATCATGTCGTTGATTTGGGTTTCACCTTTGAAGCCCAGTCGCATATAGGTTTGATCGCCATCTTTAGACGCGTCGTCAGAGAAATAATGCAGACCATCTACTTTGCCATACAGATCCAGTTTATTGCCGTCTTTATTATAAATTTCAGCTGCGTGAGCGGCGCCAGCCATTAACAAAGCGGGGATCATCAGTGCCAGTACTTTTCTTTGCATTTTGATTATTCCTTTGCAGTTATTTTTTTATTACTTCGTGAACTTTCCGGGCTGGAAAGCTGTCCCATGCTAAATCACTCTGACGGCGGATGAATAAAATATAATTGTTACGGGTTAAGTAAAATCTAAACTAAATGATGCGGTAGAAATAACGATAGATGTCATGAATGAATTATTATAATCAATACAAAATAAAAATTATTAATTACGCGGAAAACAAGGTAACCTCCACGCCGTTATATGCCTTTAAGATTTTTTCATCCATAATTCACGTGAATATTGTTCAGAACATTGAGGCAATTTTCACCGATCTTCTGGATTCGCCCGGTGCACGTGCATCGGGCTTTTTTTGGCAAAAAAATGCCCGGACAAGCCGGGCATAAAGTTATGCACTGGTCGATTTTTCGGCTTTTCCCGCCAGTTGCGCCAGGAAGTCATAACGCTTCTGTAGATCCGCTGCCGCATCCTTCCATAGCTGCTCTGCCACTTCTGGCTGTTGAGCGTTCAGCCTGCGGAAACGCTGCTCCTGAAGTAAGGTTTCGGCAAGGGCGTCTGACGGCGGACGCGAATCCAGCGCCAGCGGCAATTTCCCTTCATCGGCACGGCGCGGGTCAAAGCGGTACAGCGGCCAGAAGCCGGTTGCGGTGAGCTGACGCATCTGGTCGTGGCTGAGCGCCAGATCGTAGCCATGTTCCTCACACGGACTGTAGGCGATAATCAGCGACGGCCCTGGATACGCTTCCGCTTCCTGAATGGCTTTCACCGTCTGGTTGAGCTGCGCCCCCAGCGAAATCTGCGCGACGTAGACGTGTCCATACATCATCATGCTGACGCCCAAATCTTTACGCGCCTTGCGCTTGCCGTGCTCACCAAATTTCGTGACCGCCCCCAATGGCGTTGCTTTCGAGGCCTGTCCGCCGGTGTTGGAATAGCACTGAGTATCAAGCACCAGAATATTGACGTTTTCGGTCAGGCTCAGGACATGATCAAGACCGCCGAAACCAATATCGTAGGCCCACCCGTCGCCGCCGATCAGCCAGACAGATTTTTCAACCAGCGCGTCAGCATCAGTCAGGAGTTGTTCAGCCCCTTCAACACCCTGAAGCGCGTTGCGCAGTTCAGCAACCTGCGCGCGACGAACGTCAGGTGTGGCCTCCGCATGCAGGGCATCATTCAGTTCTGCCGGGATCTTATCGGCAAACTGTGCCAGCAGACGCATTACGCGGGCGCGGTGCTGATCGACCGTCAGACGGAATCCCAGACCAAATTCTGCGTTGTCCTCGAAAAGCGAGTTTGCCCACGCCGGGCCGCGACCGTTCGCGTCGGTGGTGTATGGCGTAGACGGCAGGTTACCCCCATAGATTGACGAGCAGCCCGTCGCGTTGGCAATCAGCATTCGGTCACCGTAAAGCTGAGTGAGCAGTTTGATATACGGTGTTTCGCCGCAGCCGGAGCACGCACCGGAGTACTCGAAGAGCGGGGTGATGAGCTGCGAGGTACGAATGTCAATGCGTTCCAGCTTGTTGCGATCGATTTCGGGCAGGTCGAGGAAGAAATCATAATTCACTTTCTCTTCTTCAACATGTTCAAGACGCGACATCATATTGATGGCTTTGATTGACGGGTCCTGACGATCTTTCGCCGGGCACACCTCGACGCACAGGTTACAGCCGGTACAGTCTTCCGGCGCCACCTGTAGGACATATTTCTGACCACGCATATCGCGGGATTTTACATCCAGCGAGTGCAAACTTTCCGGCGCGCCATCTAACGCTTCTGGCGACACCACTTTGGCGCGAATGGCCGAGTGAGGGCAGGCCGCCACGCAGTGGTTGCATTGGGTGCACAGCTCTTCTTTCCAGATAGGGATCGCTTCGGCAATGTTGCGTTTTTCCCAGCGGGTCGTGCCCATCGGCCAGGTTCCGTCAGGCGGAAGCGCAGAGACGGGAAGGGTGTCGCCCAGTCCGGCAAGCATCGCCGCCGTGACGGTTTTGACGAAATCCGGGGCGGCGTCAGACACCACTGGCGGCCGGTTCGGACTGCTGGCATTGACCGGCTGCAACGGCACCGCGAACAGCGATTCGCGGGCCAGCGCCAGCGCCTGCCAGTTGCGCTCAACCAGTTCCTGACCTTTGCTGCTGTAGCTTTTGGCGATTGCACCCTGAAGCTCCATCAGCGCGCTGTCGCCCGGCAGAATATTGGTCAGGTGGAAGAACGCCATCTGCATAACCGTATTGATGCGCGCCGCCAGGCCGCATTCGCGGGCGATCTTCGCGGCGTTAATGACATACAGGCGCGCCTGTTTCTGGTTAAGCACCGCCTGCACTTCCTGGGGCAGGCGTGCCCAGACCTCGTCGGCGCTGTAAGGGGTGTTGATCAGGAAAATACCGCCGGGCTTCAGGCGCTCGGCCATCTGATATTTATCAATGAACTGGAGCTGGTGACAGCCAACAAAATCCGCCTGAGAAATCAGGTATGCCGAGCGGATCGGGTGTTCGCTGACGCGCAGATGGGAAACGGTCAGTCCGCCCGCTTTTTTGGAGTCGTAGACGAAATACCCTTGCGCATACCACGGCGTAGAGTTGCCGATAATTTTGATGTTGTTCTTGGTCGCCGAGACGCTGCCGTCGCTACCCAGACCGTAGAACAGCGCTTCCAGTTTCGCAGTCGAGGGCAGGGTGTTTTCCGGCAAGGGGAGAGAAAGGTTAGTCACGTCATCATAAATGCCGACCGTAAAGCGCGGCTTCGGTTTTGCCTCGCGGAGTTCAGCAAATACCGCCAGGACGCACTCCGGTCCGAACTCTTTGGAAGACAATCCATAACGCCCGCCAATGACGCGCGGCAGCGTTTCGCGCTCACCGCGGTTAAACGCCTCAGCCAGAGCGGTCATCACATCCAGATAAAGTGGCTCAGCCTGTGCGCCAGGCTCTTTGGTGCGGTCCAGTACCGCCACTGCACGCGCGCTGTCCGGCAGGGCTGCGAGCAGGTGTTTCGCTGAGAAGGGACGGTAGAGGCGAACTTTGAGCACGCCAACTTTTTCACCACGCGTCAATAGCTCATCAACCACCTCTTCACCGGTGCCAATGGCGGAGCCCATCAGGACGATCACGCGCTCGGCCTGCGGATGACCGTAATATTCAAACGGCTTATATTCGCGGCCCGTCGCAGCGGCAAAATCGTCCATCGCCTGTTCAACGTGCTCATAGACCGCGTTGTACCACGGGTTTGTCGCCTCGCGGGACTGGAAATAGGTATCCGGGTTCGCAGAGGTACCCCGGATCACCGGATGTTCCGGATTGAGGGCGCGAGCGCGATGCGCATCGATGTCCGCCTGCGGCAGCAGATTCAGAATGGTGTCGTCCGGCAGTGGAACGATTTTATTGATCTCGTGGGACGTACGGAAACCATCGAAGAAATGAATAAAAGGCACACGGCTTTTCAGCGTGGCGATATGCGAAATCAGCGCGAAGTCCTGCGCTTCCTGCACGCTGCTGGCGCAGAGCATAGCGCAGCCGGTCTGACGCACGGCCATCACGTCTGAGTGGTCGCCAAAAATAGAGAGAGCGTGAGTGGCTACGGTGCGTGCGGCAACGTGCAACACAAACGGCGTTAATTGCCCAGCCAGCTTGTAAAGCGTGGGGATCATCAACAGCAGCCCCTGAGACGACGTGAACGAGGTCGACAGGGCACCGGTCTGCAACGCACCATGCACGGTGGCAATGGCACCGGCTTCGGACTGCATCTCTACAACCCGCGGGACATCGCCCCAGACGTTTTTTATCCCATTACCAGCCCAGGCGTCAGCCTGTTCAGCCATCGTGGAGCTGGGAGTGATGGGGTAGATGGCGATCACTTCGCTGGTACGAAACGCAACAGACGCGACTGCACCATTGCCGTCAATAGTTTGCATAGGACAACACCCTTACATTGCGCAAAAAGAGGGGCCTGAAAAACGACGACAGACCCTGAATATTATCTGTGTATTTTAGCAAAGCTCAGGTTTTACGATTTTCGCTTTTGTGTCCTTGGTATGCGCTGTATCAATGACTCGATGGCTACTCGCGTTAAAAAATTGCGAGAAATTGTTACCAGGGCGCATAAATACGCACATCCGCTCTCGACGATGCGGCGCGTGATGCCTATTATGCATAGGTTTCGCGTTAATTATGGGGAGGAAGGTATGCGTTCAGCATTTTGGGTCGGATGTGCCGCGTTACTGTTGTCGGCATGCAGCAATGAACCTGTACAGCAGGCGACAGCGGCACACGTTACGCCAGGTATGCGGGCGGCTATGTCCAGTTCAGGTCAGGCCAACTGCGCAATGATCGGCGGTTCACTCTCCGTTGCCCGTCAGCTCGATGGCTCCGCCATCGGCATGTGCGCATTGCCAAATGGCAAACGCTGTAGTGAGCAGTCGCTTGCCGTAGGTTCGTGCGGAAGCTACTGAGTTATTCAACTCGCTTAAACATCAATGTTTTATTGGCTGTCGCCAGGGTTAACTGGTCTTCGGTCAGGTCTACCTGTGCGCCTGTGCGTAGCATATCGGCGATGGTCTGATCCAGTTCATTTAGCTGCGGCTCGGTGCAGAGTTTCCGCGTCATTGCCAGCGTTTTGACCGTCAACTCTCCTTCGGACAGTTTCCCCTGGCCGTTGAAGCCGTTGCACATTGTGCCGGAGACGACAATGTTGTTAATCAGGCTGATATTGGGTTGCGCACTGAAGCGAATTTCAGGCTGGGTTTTCCCGCCTTTAACCGCTTTGCCATCCACATTTTCCAGAACGAAACGATGATTCTCTAGCTGTTCGGTCTGAACGGAGGCTTTACCAGGATTAACGCATCCAGCCAGTGCGAGGCTGATTAAACTTACTGCCGCGAGCTTTTTCATTTTTCTTCTCAAACTATCAATGCTGTAAATATTTTTTCAGTGTAACCATACCCTCCTGGGTGTTAATGGGGTTTATCTGAAAGTGCGGGAAGGGACCGGGCGGCGGCGCACCCGGTCAGTGAGTTAGTGCGATTTAAATCCGGCTGCGGCCATCAGCATTTTAAAGAGCATACTTACGCAGGCCAGCGCCAGAACGCTGCCGCCCCAGATGATGGCAAGCCACATCAAACGTTTCCATACAGGTTGTTGCATCAGTGATAACCCTCCCCATGCTGTACTTTTCCGCGAAAAACGTAATAACTCCAGAAGGTGTAGACCAGAATCACGGGAATGATCAACAGTGCACCCACTAACATAAAGCCCTGGCTTTGGGCTGGCGCAGCGGCCTGCCACAGGGTAATGTCCGGCGGGATAATATGCGGCCAGATGCTGATCCCAAGCCCGCTAAAGCCAAGAAAAATTAGCCCTAACGTCATGATAAATGGAAGAGTATGGCTTGCAGGTTCGTTCAGGCAACGCCACTGGCACAGGCTCAGGATCGCAACCAGCGCAGGCACGGGCAGCAGATAAAACAGATTCGGCAGCGTAAACCAGCGCGCAGCAATAGCTGGTTGGGCGAGAGGGGTCCAGATACTGATTACTGCAATGAATACCAGAAGCAGGAGCAGAAGCACTTTCGATACCTGACGCATCCGCTGTTGCAGGGCATTTTCGCTTTTCATTACCAGCCACGTTGAACCTAACAGCGCGTAAGCCACCACAAGACCCGCACCGCAGAAAAAATTGAACGCGGTAAACCAGTCAAACGGACTACCGCTGTAAGCGCGACCAGTGACGCTGAACCCATGGATGACCGCGCCGACGGTGATGCCCTGGCTGAAGGTCGCCACAATTGATCCGCCAATAAAGGCCTTATCCCAGAACGGGCGGTGCGCCGGAGTGGCCTTGAAGCGAAATTCGAAGGCGACGCCACGAAATATAAGCCCGATCAGCATTATTGTCAGTGGAATGGTTAGCGCGTCGATGATAACCGCATAGGCGAGAGGAAAGGCGCCAAACAGGGCCGCACCGCCAAGCACCAGCCAGGTTTCGTTGCCATCCCAGACGGGAGCCACGCTATTGACCATCACGTCGCGGTCGTCCGCATTCGGCGTTGCCGGAAACAGGATGCCTATCCCCAGATCAAAACCGTCCATCACGATATACATCAACGTGGCGAAAACGATAATCACGGACCAGATAATGGAAAGATCGATACCCATTACGGTTACTCCTTAAATTCAGTGGTGACGGCAGAAAGCGGACGAGCAGGGCGGCCATCGGATTCAGTCGCGAAGGATTCATGGGGCTGCGGCCCTTTTTTAATCAGACGCACCATATAGCTGTAACCCACGCCGAATACCGCGGTGTAAACCACGAAGAAGGCCAGCAAACTGACGCTCATGTGCAGATCGCCATGCGCGGAAACCGCATCCTTTGTACGCTGTAGACCATAGACGACCCAGGGCTGGCGGCCGACCTCCGTTGTTACCCATCCGGCGAGGATCGCGATCAGCCCGGACGGCCCCATCAGCAGGGCAAACCACAGGAAGGAACGTGAGGTATAAAGGCGCTGTTTATAACGCAGGCAGATTGCCGTCACGCCCAGGAGCAGCATCAACATTCCCAGGCCGGCCATGATGCGGAAAGACCAGAAGACAATGGTGGCGTTCGGGCGATCTTCTTTTGGGAACTCCTTCAATGCCGGAACCTGTTTATCGAGACTGTGGGTCAGGATCAGGCTGCCGAGAGCGGGAATTTCCAGGCCAAAACGGGTCCGTTCCTGCTCCATATCCGGCCAGCCAAACAGCAGCAGTGGGGTAGGCTCACCCGGCGGATTCTCCCAGTGGCCTTCAATGGCGGCTATTTTCGCTGGCTGGTGTTTTAAGGTATTAAGCCCGTGCATATCCCCCACCAGCGCCTGGACGGGGGCCACGATCAACGTCATCCACAACGCCATGGAGAACATGGTGCGAATAGCGGGCGTATTGTTTCCGCGCAGCAAATGCCAGGCCGCGGAGGCACCGACAAACAGCGCGCTGCTGAGAAATGCCGCTATCGACATGTGCAGCAGGCGGTAAGGGAAGGAGGGGTTAAACACCACGGCAAACCAGTCCACCGGAACGACCTGACCGTTGATGATTTCATACCCTTGCGGTGTCTGCATCCAGCTGTTTGACGAGAGGATCCAGAACGTAGACATGAGGGTCCCCAGTGCGACCATGCAGGTCGAAAAGAAGTGCAGCCCCGGCCCGACCTTATTCCAGCCAAACAACATTACCCCGAGGAACCCCGCCTCAAGGAAGAACGCGGTAAGCACTTCATAGGTCAGCAGGGGGCCGGTAATACTGCCCGCGAACTGGGAAAACCCACTCCAGTTAGTGCCAAACTGATAAGCCATCACCAGGCCGGAGACCACGCCCATCCCAAAGTTGACGGCGAAGATCTTCGACCAGAAATGGTACAGCGAGCGCCAGACGGGATTTTTTGTTTTCAACCACAGCCCTTCCAGCACGGCGAGATAGCTCGCCAGGCCAATGGTTATCGCCGGAAAAATAATATGAAAGGATACGGTAAAGGCGAACTGTATTCGCGCAAGATGAAACGCATCTAAACCAAACATGCACTGCCTCAATGTTAAACGGTGTACTGTTATGATAGAGAGGCGGCAAATGAGATATCAGAAGCAGAATTTGATAAATTATCTATAACAGTTGTGGGAAAAGCTTAACTTTATCTGGCTGATATAGTTAACAAGGAAGAATAAAAAATTTCTTTTTATGATTTTTACGCATTAATCAGCTTGCTTTGTCGCCAGCAACATGCGTTAATGGATTTCTGGTTTTGAATCCAAATAAATATCTGACGTAGTTTTATAAAGCAGTTCTCATCACGTTGTGCCTCTCCGCAGCCTCTCTTGGGTCTTTATCTACATTCCGATTAGTTTTGTATCGAACCTTTTATTGCCTGATCGGCTCATGAGTAATTTACGTTTTTACGTTTACAGGAGAATCCTATGACTTCTTATATCCATTTCCGCTGCCCATGCTGTCATGGCTCGCAGTACCGCACCTCAGCTTTTGATGTGTCTGACAAAAATCCGTTCGGCGCGAAATGCATTTTCTGCAAATCGTCGATGATCACGCTCGACCACCTGGCCGCAGCGCGTTCTGTTCAGAATCACATTACAGAGTACCGCAAGTAATCTGCCGCGTTTCCTATAACAGTTAGCAAAATCTTCTCTTTTTCTCCTGCTGATATACACTGTCAGCAATAAGGAGAATCTGATGAAAAAATACCAGCGTCTGGCGCAACAAATTATCTCGCAGATTGAGCTTGGCGTATGGTTGCCGGGCGATAAGCTGCCTTCTCTGCGAGAGCAGGTGGCAAACAGCGGCATGAGTTTTATGACCGTGGGCCACGCGTATCAGATGCTGGAAAGTCAGGGGCGCATTGTTGCCAGACCGCAGTCAGGCTATTACGTTGCCGCCCGCCCGACCACACACCAGCCTGCACCGCCCGCGCAGGTGATGCGCGATGAAGTGGTCGACATCAACACCTATATTTTCGACGTGCTACAGGCCAGCCGCGACCCCTCCGTTGTCCCTTTTGCCTCGGCGTTTCCCGATCCGCGCCTTTTCCCGCTTCAGCAACTCAACCGATCGCTGGCTAACGTCAGCAAAACGGCTACCGCCATGAGCGTGATTGAAAACCTGCCGCCGGGTAACGTCGACTTACGTCATGCCATTGCCCGTCGCTACGCTCAGCAGGGAATGAATATCTCCCCGGATGAAATTGTGATCACCGCGGGCGCGCTTGAGGCGCTCAACCTCAGTTTGCAGGCTGTGACTGAACCAGGGGACTGGGTTATCGTTGAAAACCCCTGTTTTTATGGCGCACTCCAGGCGCTTGAACGTCTGAAACTGAAAGCGCTGTCGGTTGCCACTGACGTGCGTGAGGGCATCGATCTCAGTGCCCTTGAGCAGGCGTTAAATGATTATCCGGTGAAAGCCTGCTGGCTGATGACCAACAGTCAGAACCCGCTCGGCTTCACGCTGAGTGCAGAGAAGAAAGCTCAGCTGGTGGCCTTACTCACCCGGCATAACGTCACGCTGATTGAAGACGATGTTTACAGCGAACTCTACTTTGGCCGCGAAAAGCCGCTTCCGGCAAAGGCCTGGGATAAGCAGGATATGACGTTGCACTGCTCCTCATTCTCCAAGTGTCTGGTGGCCGGTTTCCGTATTGGCTGGGTGGCGGCGGGAAAACATGCGCGCCGTATTCAGCAGTTGCAGCTGATGAGTACGTTGTCCACCAGTTCTCCCATGCAGCTGGCGCTGGTGGATTACCTGGCGACCAAACGTTACGACGCCCACCTTCGTCGCCTGCGACGCACGCTTGCTGAACGCAAACAGCAGGCCTGGCAATCGCTTTTGCGTCATATGCCTGCCGGCGTCAAAATCCATCATAACGACAGCGGCTACTTTTTATGGCTTGAACTGCCTGAACAGCTGGATGCGGGGCGGTTGAGTGAGAAGGCGTTAACCCATCAAATCAGCATTGCGCCCGGCAAGATGTTTTCCACCTCCAATATCTGGACACCGTTTTTCCGTTTCAATACCTCATGGGGCTGGGGCGAGCGGGAGGAGCAGGCGGTCGTCCAACTGGCGGGGTTAATCCGCGAAATGATGCTGCACCCAGTCACACCTTGATGAAAATTCCTGAAGCGACATGACGCGCGGTCTACCCTTAGTAAGGGAGCGCGGATTGTTAACGTGACGTTGTCACGTTTCTGCCCGCCAGAACGTGTGCTGACAGCGAAAACAATGTCGATTTCAACAGGACGATGCTATGCAAAATCAATTGCTGATTAATGGTGAACTGGTGACCGGCGAAGGTGAGAAGCAGGCGGTTTATAATCCTGCCACGGGTGAAGTGCTGCTGGAGATTGCTGAAGCGTCGGCAGCACAGGTGGACGCTGCCGTCCATGCTGCCGATCGCGCGTTCACAGAGTGGGGACAAACGACGCCGAAAACGCGCGCCGAATGTCTGTTGAAACTGGCTGATGTGATAGAAGCCAACGCTGACGCGTTCGCAAAAGTGGAGTCCCTTAACTGCGGGAAACCGCTGCACTGTGTTCAGGGAGATGAGATCCCGGCCGTGGTCGATGTGTTTCGCTTCTTTGCCGGGGCCGCCCGCTGCCTGAACGGGCTGGCTGCCGGAGAATATCTTGAAGGACATACCTCGATGATCCGCCGCGACCCGGTTGGCGTTGTCGCCTCTATTGCCCCCTGGAACTATCCTCTGATGATGGCGGCGTGGAAGCTGGCGCCCGCGCTGGCGGCGGGAAACTGTGTCGTCATCAAGCCGTCTGAAATCACCCCGTTGACGGCGCTGAAGCTGGCGGAACTGGCGAAAGATATCTTCCCGCCAGGTGTGCTGAACGTGCTGTTTGGTCGCGGAAAAACCGTAGGAGATCCGCTGACCGGCCACGAAAAAGTCCGTATGGTTTCTCTCACCGGCTCTATTGCTACCGGAGAACATATTATCGGGCATACCGCATCTTCAGTTAAACGTACCCATATGGAATTGGGCGGAAAAGCCCCGGTCATTGTCTTTGACGATGCAGATTTGGATGCCGTGGTTGAAGGCGTGCGTACGTTTGGTTTCTACAATGCTGGTCAGGATTGTACCGCAGCCTGTCGTATCTATGCCCAGAAGGGGATTTACCCCGCGCTGGTCGAAAAGCTGGGCGCAGCCGTTGCCAGCCTGAAAATGGGCGCGCCGGACGATGCGTCAACCGAGCTGGGACCGCTCAGCTCCGCAGCGCATCTTTCCCGCGTTTGCGCTGCCGTGGACGAAGCCAAAACCCTTGGACATATCCGCGTCGTCACCGGTGGCAGTAAAAGTGAGGGGGCAGGATATTACTTCCAGCCAACGCTGCTGGCCGGGGCGAAGCAGGAAGATGCGATCGTCCAGCGAGAAGTGTTTGGCCCGGTGGTCAGTGTGACAGAATTTGAGGATGAAGCGCAGGTGCTGAACTGGGCTAACGATTCGCAATACGGCCTGGCCTCGTCCGTCTGGACAAAAGACGTCGGACGCGCCCATCGCCTCAGCGCACGGTTGCAGTATGGCTGCACCTGGGTCAATACCCATTTTATGCTGGTGAGCGAAATGCCGCACGGCGGGATGAAGTTATCCGGTTATGGCAAAGATATGTCGGTCTACGGACTTGAGGATTACACGGTAGTCCGGCATGTAATGATCAAACACTAAACCTTCATGCCCGGCGCAGTGCCGGGCGATTCAGCTTACCAGCCACAGACCTCGTGTTCATTTTCCGTATCGTAGGCGCGAACGGTGTTCACCAGATCCTTCACGACATCTGCCGCGACGTCCGGGATCAACAGCTCCATTGGCGCTTCTGTTTCATAATCCACCGACACGCCGTTGCTGTTGTTGGTGACGGTCACGGTATAGGTAGCCTTACCCATTATTTACTCCTTATGCGTGTTGACCACTTTACCGATGCCCGCACCGCTGAGCGTGACGGCAGGATCCGCGAAAAAGTCGATATTAAAATAGGTGTCGTCGGTCAGTAGCTCAATGCGGTGCCATTTTTGGGGTGGGGAGATGCCAAAAGAACCGGCCTCAATGACCACTTCCAGATCGGGTTCGGTGGCGTCGCCATCGGCAAAGCCAAAGTAACGCACTGCACCCTGCATGACGGATAACCGACCGTACACGCCGGCTTTGGTGTTGTGATGGGTAAAAAGCGCTTTTGGGGCGGTCTCTTTATTCCAGAACGGCGTCGAGCGGGTATGAACAAAGTTTTCAGGAATACGTAACATAATAGTTTCCTTCATGTTGGCGGGCGCTTAAAGGGACTTAAGCACCTCAGGTTCAACAAAGAATTCAATATTGAACAGGGTGTCGTCGGTCATCACCTCAATGTGGTGCCATCTCTCTGGCGGGAAAACGCCGAAACGACCCGCTTCAATGACGAGCTCGCTGTCAGGCTCAGGTGTAAATTCATCAGCATAGCCCAGATAACGCACTGCGCCACGCATCACCGACAGGCGAGGGTAAACGCCCGGACGCGTGCCCGTATCCAGGTGGCGTTTAAAAATGCCGGCGGGGGCCGTTTCTTTGTTCCAGAAAGGCGTGGAACGGGTGTGAATGCAACTCTGCGGAATGCGTAGCATGTTTCCTCCCTTAAAAGCCTGCTGGTATTAAACTGCTTTCTGAGGGGATGGATTTATCAAAAAGTGCATTTAATATGCACCTTATCAATAATAACCGTTTTTCTTTACCCGGCGTTGTTACACAAGGTACTCAGTTGTTATTATCCTTAGTATTTAAGTGGTTATGATGTAACGAAAAAACTTGATCTGTGTCAACATATGACGCATATTGCGTGCGGTTATTTTTCGGCTCAGGTAAACAGAATGACGTTGTATCAAAAGATGTTGGTGTTCTACGCAATCATGGCCTCCATCTGCGCATTAATCACCTGGTTCCTGTCTAAAGATCGTAAACGTATTCGCCTGTTGAGCGCATTCCTGGTGGGTTCCACCTGGCCGATGAGCTTTCCTGTTGCCCTGTTGATCTCTCTTTTCTGAAGCACGCTTCCAGAATCGGCATCCAGACATAGCATTCCATACATTGAGGCTGTATAAATATACAGTCCGTCATACATGGAGTGCTTATGAACAGTTTCTATTCGCAGCAAGCAGGCTGCACTGTGCGCTGGCAGGATCTTCCCGGTTTCGGTGACCCGGTTGTGTTTATCCACGGGTTGGGCTGTGCATCGTCGTATGAATATCCTCGTATTGTCTGTGATACCCGTTTCGGGGGGCGCAGAGCCATTCTGATCGATCTTCCCGGTAGCGGTTACAGTGACAAACCTGACAACTACCGTTATCGCACGAGCGAACAGGCGCAGGTGGTGGTTGAACTGTTAAACCATCTCGCCCTGGATAGTCTCTGGCTGTATGGTCATAGCATGGGGGGGAGTATCGCGATCGAAACGGCAGCACTGTTAACGTCGCGCGTTAAGGGCCTGATAGTATCTGAACCCAATTTTCATGCGGGTGGCGGGATGTTCAGCCGAGCAATTGCGGCCCAAACGGAACAACATTTTCTGGAACAGGGCTATGATGACATGCTGCGGGCGGAAACGTCGCCGTGGGCTGGAAGCCTTCAAAGCAATGCCCCCTGGGCCGTCTGGCGCGGCGCAACAAGCCTGGTCGAGGGCGTTAAACCTGACTGGGCACACCTGTTCTTGTCATTGAGCTGCCCGGTAATGTTAGTTTTTGGTGAGCGATCCCTGCCTGATGACGATTTTAATCGCCTGCAACAAAACGGCGTTGCTGTAAAAATTATCCCTGATGCGGGCCATTCAATGTCCTGGGAAAACCCGTCAGCGTTGGCTCAGGCTTTATCTGGCTTCATAAACGGCTCATGAAGGGGTAGCCCGCATTGCTGCGGGCTGCAATGATTAAGACAGCAGGGCAGACAAGGCTTTCCGCGCAGCAGGCTGAACGTCATACGGGCACTGATAATCCACGTTTTCAATCGCGCGGGTGTAGAGCGCAACCAGCCAGTCATAAACATAGGCTGTCGCCGCATGGACAGGCTGCTCGCCAAGTCGGGTAAGACGGGGTGAAGCGCTGCTCACAACTGGCGTCACAAAAATTGGCTGACCTTTGCGGATCCGGCTTGCAGGCCGTTCAGAAACGGGCGTCATTTCATAGCCAAGCCAGCTAATGAAATTGCCTGTCGCGGCATGCAGCTGCGCGGCGCTGCTTTTATCTTTTTCTGCAATGCGTTGCAGTTGCAGCGGCAGATCCAGCCGGTAGCTGGTAACGATCAGCACATCCGCAATCTGCTGTAATACCTCTGCGTCCAGGCCCAGACGGGCAGCCGCCGCGTCGTTGCGACTCCACTGACGAAGATGGTTAACCCACACGTTATGGGCCAGCCGCGCCTTGTCTTTGGTCTGCAACGCGCCTGGATTTTCCTGCGTCTCTTCCGCAAACAGATCGATAACATCGTTAAACAGGCCGTTGACCTGTTCCTCACGAGGCTGGTGAACGGTCAGCAGCGTCTCAAACGCGTTTAACGGCGGCAGAAGTCCCTCAAGCAGTTCACCATGACGAGCGGCACTGCCTTGCAGCGTTCGGACCATTTTTTCGGCCTGTGCCCGCCCTGCGCCTGGCTCCTGAGTGAGAGGCGCGACATATGGGCGAATCAGCGTCGACAGCGACTCTTGTAACAGCCTTTTCAGCGCGCGGAGACGCTTCTGGCGCTGTGCCGGCAGGGTAGCCTGCGACAGCCACTCAATCACCCGCTGCATGCTGTGGGTATCGAGCGCCTGGAGCGTGCCCCAGCGCAGACCCGGCTGGCCCAGCAATTGCTGCACCGCTTCGTCCAGATTCTGCTTTGTGGTAAACCGCGCATCATGAGGGGTAATGGCCCAGACCAGCCCCGGCAATGCGGATTCTTCAACCGGCTGCGTCTCTTTGACCCAGTTTTGCAGGAGCCTTGCCGTTTTCGCGGTCTGCTGGTGGTGCGCCGTCGCATTGCAGATAACCAGGACATCCGGCTGAATGTGCTGACGATAATGCTCCAGCAACCACAGGCATTTTGCCTGCATCATCAGCGGCGTGTTTTCCTCAGAAATGGCCGGAATATCAATGACGTCAACGTTATCCAGCACGCAGTTCTCAACGGGCAGCTCCACTTCGCGGGTCAGAGATGCCAGTACATCGACGGGCAGGCTAATGGCGTTAAGCAGCTCGCCGTTTTTTACCGGATGAAGCAGTGTTTCCTGTGCTTCCGGCACGGTAAACGCCCCGTGCGTAAGGAAGCCTTCGCAGGGCAGACCAAAGCTGTCCACCAGCAGACTCAACGGCGCCGCAAGCGCGCTGGCATGGCTGGTTTGATGCAGCACCTGGGCGAATTTAAGCCACTGCTGGGTTAACTCCTGCTGCTCACCCCACAGCAGAGACCAGACGCTGGCGCGGGTGCTGAGATCAAGCGACGGAACCAGCAGGGCAAACTGGTGCCACAGGGCATCATCAATATGCTGCTTAGCGCCGGGTACTACGCTTTGCCAGAACCGGGCAATGGTCGCGACTTCCCGCGCCGTCATTCCCGGCACGCTCTGCGGTTGACGCAGCGCCCGCCACTTCTCAAGCCGGGCTTCAATCACCGATTTATCCACCGCGCGGATCTGCGGATCCAGCGTGGTGCGCGCGATAAACAGCTGCACCAGCTCGGCCTCCGTTACCAGGCGCAGGCGCAGGGGAAACGCGTCGTCTGCGACCTCGCGGGACGCTCTGCTGAAACGCACGGCCATGTTGGTCGGTGCATGCCCGGGGTTAATATGCGAGAAGTAATCAAACGTGCGTTGACCCGGCGTAACGTTCAGCCGTTCGTCCCCGCTGCCGCAAAGAGCAGCCAGCAGGTGCGCTTTCGCGGCCTGCGAGTGGCCATATAAGCCGATACTGCCTTGGCTGACAAGGGCGCGATCGAGCGCCTCTTCACGCGCGCTTACTGCGTTAAGGCGGGCAAGCAGGGCGTCGGCTTCGTTATCCAGCATCGGGGCGTGCTGTCGCGTCTCGTTGATCCACCCGATTAAGGCCTGAGTGGTGGCAGTCGTCGCAGTCATTTGAGGTATACGCTCCCGCTGTCGATCCAGTAGTGGCTGCCGCTGTGTCGGCGATCGGCCAGAGTATTCAGTTTAAATGTCAGGGCATCAGGCGGCACGGGCGTGCCGTCCTGTAGCCAGGCATCACTCAGCTCGAAAGATTCCGGGCCTTCCTGCTTATTGCCGCCACGCAGCTTCAGGCGCACGTTCAGTACGCCGTCGCCCGCAATGGCTTTCGCCAGCTCGGCTGAGTTGATGCTCAGGGTATAGAGCGGCGTCGCGGGCCAGCGGGCATTGGCCAACTGCCGGAAGCCGAGCGTAACGTTGCCGCGCAGCGGGAAGTGCAGACGGGCGTCCAGTTTCGCGCCGGGTTTATCGAGGTCGATATCGTGATACCAGACGTTCTCGTCCCGCAGGGTATTGATCGTGTTATCCAGCACGCCCAGATAGCGCACCGTAGAATACGCGCCGATATCCGCTGCTTTAAAGTTAAAGCGCGGCAGACGAAGATCCAGCGCCAGGCTACAGAGCATCGCTCCCACCGCAGCGGTGGATTTCGGGTTGCCGATCCGTCCCTGCTGGCTGAACGGATACCATTCATGAACCTGGTATTTATCCAGCCAGACGATGCGGTTGACGGGCACCGGTTGCAGGTGCCGAATCAAGGCCTGAACGCCCGGCAGACAGCCCGGCCGTCCCGTGATCAGCAGGATATCGCAGCTGTAATGAGAGATCGCCTCACATACCGCATGAAGCGGGGCGGCAAGCGTGAACTGACCCGCCAGCATGGCGTCCCGCATCTCCCGGAAGCTGACGTGCAGCGGTACGCTGAACAGATCAAAGTGTTCTGAGCCGGCAGGCAACGCATGGTCGATCGCCTGCTGGAGATAATTCATCACGTTGCGCGTCGGTTTTTGCGCAAGCAGATCGCCAAAGGTGGCATGCAGCCCGGCCAGCGGATCGTCAACATCGCTCGATTCCCACGCCGCCAGGATCGCGTGACCGATCGGCATAAAAAGCTGAAGCGCCGTCTGCTGGCGCAGGACCGCCTGGGTATCGATCCGCCCGGAGTCGCCGAACAGGGATGCCATCAGTTGGGAAGCATCGGCTATGCCGGATTTCTGAAGCTGGGTTTGCAGCGCAGGCAGAACGTAGCGCTGGATCACGTCCAGCAGCGTGTCGTCGCCAGCGACCTTAAACCCTTCGCGGAACAGCAGCTGTGGGGTGATTTTGACGTTATTCCCGGAACCATCATCTAACTGATAGTGCGTGATAGCCATATCCGTAGTGCCGCCGCCGATATCAATCGAGGCCACGCGCAGCGCACGCCCCGGCTGGACGTCAGGCTCAGGCGCGCGATCCGGACGGGCGAGGGAGGCGAAAAAGGCCTCGGTCTGACCGCCGAAATGGGAAATGGCTTCGTTATACAGCCACACCAGCTGGCCGCAGCTGGCCTCGTCCCACTCCATCTGGATCTCAGGAACCGGCACCACGCTTTTTTCCTGCTGCTTGCGGCTGGCAAAATCTTCATCCTGCGGGTGCCAGCCCATCGCTTTCCAGACGATGGCGATGGCTTCGAACATGCGGCGACGGAAAATCTCGCGCTCCTGTTTCGGCATCGCCGAAGGCAGGGTGAGGATCAGCGTCCGCAGCTGGCGGGGAGAGGCCGGGAAGCCGAGCCGCAGGCGGGTGGCCACGCTGTTAATCTGACCAAGCGCCTGAGCCAGCAGCTCGCAGAGCATGTGCGTCATCAGGGTGCTACGGCTGTACTGCGGAGAGAACACCGGCAGGCGTTCATCCTGCGGCAGCGTAAAGAGCGGTTCCCCGTCGTCGTTCATCAGGTTCATCAGGGGAAACGCGGTTGCCAGCGGTTCGCGCTGGGTTTTGCTGTTCATCTGGCTAAAGCGCCAGTCCTGCACCACCGGCGTCTCGTCCCACAGATAGCGACGCGGGCTGGAAATGCCGCTGTTGCCTTCGGTGCCCAGACGCTGCATCGCCAGCTTTCGCGCTTCATCACCCACGCGGACAATCGACGGCCAGACGAACGCATCCTCCCGGCCGCTTTCCACCGAGAAGTGTTGCTTGCCAAAACGCGCTTCGGAAAATTCAAGACGGCTGGTAAACAGCGGTTCATTCAGGAACTGCGGCTCACTCAGCGATCGTACCTGAAGTTCAGCCGTCTGGCGCAGGCCGTCGTTGGCATCACCATGATCTTCAATAATCACGCCGCAGGTATGGGTGTTGCCTACGTCAAGGATCAGATCGACAGGAATAGCAGGGGTGCTCAGGGTATGGGTGACAAACTTCACTTCCGGCACGGTGAGTTGTTCACCGAGCATGGAGAGCAGGTTGAGCCAGTGCGCCTGATATTCAAAGCTGCGCATGGCCTGATGCAGCTCGCGCTCGGAGCGTTTTTCAACCCCGTCGGCAAACTGCGTGAAGGCTTCACGGAGCCAGCCGTCAATCCAGGTCTGGTCGAGGAAACTTTCAACCTCACTGTCGCGCCAGGCGAGCGCGAAACGCGTGCCGTTCAGGATATCGTTTTCAACCGGCGACAGGGCAGACGTCGCATGCTCTGGAATCTGGCTGTCGAGCGCGACGGTGACCCGGTGCGTATTGCCAGCTGCGTCGGGCGTGGAAAGCTTTCGTACCTGGACGCGCGCCCAGTTATCCGGGCCTTCAACAAACGTCCGCGGCGGGTTAAAGCGCAGGAAAGGGAGTGGCAGCCAGACGCCGTCCAGCACGGTCAGGGAGTCATGCAGTGGAATGGTGCTTTCAGGCTTGACCACTTCCGGCTGCCCGCCATCGGTGGCAGGGAGCGTGTACCGGCCGTTAACCAGGTCAAAATCCAGGCGCAGCAGCGGGCCATTTGCCGTTTTACGCACGAAACGCCCGTTGCTGGCGGTGTCCTGCGGAGTCAGGCCAAAATCGAGAAACTGCACGCCGCTGTTAGCAATCAGCGTCACGCTCTGTTTATAGTCGCAAAGATTAACCAGCATAGGATCAGACACCTGCTTTCTTGAACGTCAGAGGAACGACGGTGTTGGCATCGTAACGTGCGGTGCATTCCGCCACGTCGCTGGCACCCGCCTTACAGGTCACTTCCGGCATCGGATAGCGTGAACCGTCGGTGCAACGCGCGTTTCCGCGCGTTTTGATCAACAGCTCGCCGTTGCTGTGTAATCCGGAAAAGACGTCCACCCGGCAGACGATGTTGTCGCCATGCACGACCCGGGCGAAACCTTTATTGTTCTGGATCTGGTAGCGCAGCGACGGCGGTTTGCCGGTGAGCGGATCCTGCACATCGAGAAATGCGCGCCAGGTGCCATTCAGGAAGCGCGTTAACCCCGCTTTGACCTGGTTTGCCTCCATCACCATCGCATCTTTCGGTATCGCGGTAATGACCACCGGTTCGGCTGCCGGGGCAGGCGTTTTCACCTTCGGCTCTACCACTTCGGCCTGGTGCAGCGGGAGTTTCAGTTCAAGCGGCTCAACCGACTTTATGGGGGCCGGAGCAATGGCGACAGGCGCTGGCGCTGGTGTGGCAACAGGCGCTGCGGTCGGGGCCTGTTTTGGCCAGAGCAGCGGGGTGGCGATGGCTGCAATAATGACGGCGGCAACCGGCAGCAACCACAGGGGGGAGCGACGTTTTTTCTGTAAGGCCGCCGGTGCGGGCTCTGGCGGCGCGGCGTTCATGCGCACCGGCTCTGGCGTATACAGCTCATCGTCGGTGATACGGACGGTAGCCGCAGGCGTGATAAGCGGCGCATCGGCCTGCTCAAAGGTCATCACCGGGGCCGGTTCTGGCTCCGGTTCAGGTTCGTTAATCATCTCGGGTGCAGGTTCAGGGACCAACGATTCGCGCAGGCAGTCCAGCACGTCGTCGCGCGCGTTTTCGTTAAGGTTGACGAAACCCCAGAAGCAGATCACCGGCTTGCCATCCACCAGGAAAACAAAGTTTTCACCGGGAAACTGAAAGGCTTTTGAGAGCAGAGAGCCAAACAGTTGCTGCGCCGTTTTCGGTGACTGAAGGCATTTTTTACTCAGCGACTCCACGCTGGCGAGCGTGTTTTCCAGATAGCGCAGGGCGCGATAACGATCATCTTCATCCGCCGCCCTCCAGCTGGAGACGGTTCCCTCAACCGGGGAGTACCAGTCAACGCGATCCCCGCCGTCGTTGACCTGAGGAATGGCCAGGCAATCGACGATAGCCTGCTGTTTGCGCAACCGAAGTGCTTCGCGGATTTGCAGCGCTGATTCAAAAACGGCCTGTCCGCCGCCGCCAACGGCCTGAAAATCATCCAGATTACCGCTGCGTAAAAGTGTTTTTGCCACGATTTGGTCCTGTAGACTTCTTCACGCCATTACTGTAACGAAACAGGTAAGCAAGCAAACGGCGGAGGAGACGACAAAAGGGATGATTTCTTGCGGCATTGATCGTGACGGTTGTGCTTGACGAATAATGAACCTTAAGGCAAATCGGTTTCTGCGGGGTGATGCTAAAACCAGCGAAATGTACGGCTTTAGAATAACCTGATAGTGATTCGTTATTTGTCAGGCCAAAACGTCTGTGCTGTTATTACTGTTCACTATAATAAAACCGAAAGGGTAATAACCATGTCTACAGGGAAAACCGTGCTCGCCCTCGCGCTGAGCGCGCTGCTACCGGCAAGCGCCGCATGGGCGGCAAACAAAGACACCATTATCTACTGCTCCGAGGCGTCGCCGGAGTCGTTTAACCCGCAAATCGCCAGCTCTGGCCCCTCGTTTGTCGCCAGCTCGCAAACGCTCTATAACCGTCTGATTAACTTCGACCCGGTAAAAAACACGCCGGTGCCTTCTCTGGCCGAGTCGTGGACCATTTCGCCAGACGGCAAAACATACACGTTTACCCTGCGTAAAGGGGTGAAATTCAACAGCAATAAATACTTCAAACCGACCCGTGATTTTAACGCTGATGACGTTATTTTCTCCGTTATGCGTCAGAAAGACCCTAAGCATCCCTATCACAATGTTTCCCAGGGTAATTACGAATACTTTAATGACGTGGGCCTCGACAAGCTCATTCAGGATGTGAAAAAGATCGACGATTATCACGTTCAGTTCACGCTGAGTGAACCCAACGCGGCGTTCCTGGCCGACTGGGGAATGGACTTCGCCTCGATCCTCTCAGCCGAGTACGCGGACGCGATGCTGAAAAAGGGTACGCCTGAAAATGTGGATACCTGGCCAATCGGCACCGGCCCGTATGTGCTTCAGCAGTACAAGGTGGATTCGCTGATCCGCTACGTCGCCAACCCGAACTACTGGGACGGTGAGGTGCCGACCAAACACCTGATCTTCTCCATCACGCCAAACGTTGAGACGCGTCTGGCGAAGCTGCAAACGAATGAATGTCAGATCATTCCTGCGCCGTCGCCGGTGCAGTTTGAAGCGATCAAGAAAAACAAAGACCTGACCCTGCACTCGGTGGATGCGCTGAACGTTGGGTACCTGGCGTTTAATACGGAGAAAAAACCGTTTGATAACGTGCTGGTGCGCCAGGCTCTGAATTACGCGACGGACAAAAAGGCCATTGTGAACGCGGTCTTTATGGGGTCTGGTACGGTCGCTAAATCGCCGATCCCGCCGAACATGCTCGGCTTTAATAAAGACCTGAAGGATTACGGCTACGATCCGGAAAAAGCGAAAGCGCTGCTGAAGCAGGCGGGTCTGGAGAAGGGCGCGGAAGTGACCCTCTGGTCCATGCCGGTTCAGCGTCCGTACAACCCGAACTCGCGACGCATTGCGGAGATGATCCAGGCTGACTGGGCGAAAGTGGGCGTGAAGGCGAAAATCGTCTCCTACGAGTGGGGGGAATATCTCTCCGGCATGCGTAAAGGCGAGCATGATTCCGCGCTGTTCGGCTGGATGTCTGATAACGGCGATCCGGACAACTTCGCCGATGTGTTGCTGGGTTGTAACAGTATCAAAACCGGTTCAAACGCCGCGCGCTGGTGTGATAAGGGGTATGATGAACTGGTGCAAAAGGCTAAACTGACCAGCAACCCGGACGAACGTGCGAAGCTGTATGGCCAGGCACAGGAGATTTTCTACCAGCAGGCGCCGTGGATTGCGTTAGCTAACGGCAAAACGTTCTACGCGACCCGCAGCAATGTGACCGGGTACAGCGTGAGCCTGATGGGCAGTGACTTCTCGAAAGCGAAGCTGAACTGATCGTATTCTTGCCGGGTGGCGGCTACGCCTTACCGGGCCTACATTTAGCACCCGTAGGCTCGGTAAGCGTAGCGCCACCGGGCATTTGGAAAGGAGTGACAATGTCCCATTTAACCGATGTTATCGCCCGCGTCGACGCCGCCATCGAAGAGAGCGTAATTACCCACATGAACGAACTGCTGATCGAATTAAGCGATGATGCAGAGCTCAGCCGTGAAGATCGCTATACCCAGCAGCAGCGCCTGCGTACCGCGATTGCGCATCATGGTAAGCAGCATAAAGAAGAGGCGGAGGCGCGCCATGCCCACCTCACGCAGGGTGGGACTATCCTGTAAGGGTCAAAACTGGCGCCGTGCCACCAGCCAGGCGCCGACCACCAGCATCACTGCGCCGCAGACCGGGCCAACCAGCGCCCGCAGGGGGACACCGTTGCTCTTGAGGATGTCCATCACCAGGCCGCCAATCAGCTGGCTTGCCACCAGCACGGCAATGGTCGTTGCCGCGCCCACATTCTGATACCCGCTAATACTGGCAAAGACAAAAAATGACCCCAGCAGGCCGGGTACTAACGTCCACCAGCGCACCGTTGACGCCAGTTCGCTAAACCCCGCCAGGCCATTTTTCACCAGCAAAATGCTGACAAACAGCACAATCCCCACCAGCGAGTTCAGCAGCATGGCGATAAGAATGGTGGAAGAGGATTGCGTAATGCGCACCATCAGGGTGTTTTGCACCACCAGCCCAATCCCGGCGGCCACCAGAAACGCTAACGTCAACGATTGATTCATGGCAGAGCATCCGGATCGCTGCGCTCATCGAGCTGGAGTTGCATAAAGGTTAAATCCAGCCAGCGACCGAATTTGGTTCCCACCTGCGGCATATTACCGGTGGTAACAAAGCCCAGGGTTTCGTGCAGATGAATCGACGCCTGATTCTGCGCCTCGATACCGGCAACCATCACATGTTTACCAATCTGGCGGGCTTCCTTGATTAATTCCGTCATCAGCAGCCGACCGATGCCTTTGCCCTGATGATCGGGATGAACGTAAACCGAGTGCTCCACCGTATGGCGAAAACCGTCGAACGCTCGCCAGTCGCCAAATGAGGCGTATCCCGTCACAACACCTTCTTCTTCACTGACCAGCACCGGATAACCCAACAGCGTGCGCGCCTCAAACCATGCAATACGGTTATCGGTGTCGACAGTTGTATCGTTCCAGATGGCGGCGGTGTGCAGCACCGCATGGTTATAAATTTCACCGATAGCGGCACAATCTTCTTTGCAGGCATGACGAACGATCATGGTTAACCTCTGGCTGTGTTGTTTACTATAGTAGTACGATTCACTCACAATATTACACAGTTCTTGTGTTGCATCGCTACGACAAAATCCCTATTTTTTTGTCACCAAACTGCCCCGAAAAACCATCCGTACACTATAGTATGACGTCATGAACACAATGACAGACAATATGAATCAACGCATTAGCGCCCGCATACGCCTTGAACGCGAGTCGCGGGGCTGGTCATTAAGCGAACTGGCCGAACGGGCAGGTATTTCACGCGCCATGATCCATAAGATTGAACGGGGGGACAGTAGCCCAACGGCGACGCTGCTTGCCCGGTTATCCGGTGCCTTCGGTATTAGCATGTCTACGCTCATTGCGCGCGCGGAAATGCAGGAGGGCAAACTGTTACGTCTGGCGAACCAGCCCGTCTGGCGCGATCCGCAAACCCACTATTTACGTCGTCATGTGTCGCCGCGCAGCGATATGCCTATTGACCTCGTCCAGGTGGAACTGCCCGCGGGCAGCGATGTGCCGATGCCCGCCTCCTCTTATGCGCTGGCGCGACAGCTGATTTGGTTGCAGGCAGGTGAACTTGTCTTTCTGGAGGGGGACACCCGCCATGAAATGAAGGCCGGAGATTGTCTGGAACTCGGGCCGCCGAACGACTGCCGGTTTATTAACGAAACGGATGAATCGTGCCTTTATCTGGTCGTGCGGCTTAATCAGTCCGGCTCATAATGCAAAGGCGATCCGCAGGATAACGTGCCAGACTTGAATGACATTTTCAGCTGTAAGGAGCGATGAATGAGTCAATCAACTACGCAAAACCGACGCTGGGTACTGGCTTCCCGTCCACACGGCGCACCGGTTGCCGAAAATTTCCGCCTGGAAGAGCAGCCGATCCCCTCGCCCGCAGAGGGGCAGGTGTTATTACGCACCGTATGGCTCTCGCTTGATCCGTACATGCGTGGCCGTATGAGCGATGCCCCATCCTATTCACCTCCTGTCGAGATTGGCGCGGTGATGGTGGGCGGCACGGTAAGCCGCGTCGAGACCTCCCGCCATCCGGATTATAAAGAGGGCGAGTGGGTTCTGGGCTACAGCGGCTGGCAGGAGTATGAACTTTCCGACGGGAAAGGGCTGGTCAGGCTGGGCGAAAACCCGTCGCACCCTTCATGGGCACTCGGCGTGCTGGGAATGCCGGGCTTCACCGCGTATATGGGGCTGCTTGATATCGGCCAGCCTCAGGCGGGAGAAACGCTTGTCGTGGCGGCAGCCACGGGGCCGGTCGGCGCAACGGTGGGGCAGATCGGTAAAATCAAGGGGTGCCGGGTTATCGGCGTGGCTGGCGGGGAGGAGAAATGCCGTCATGCGGTCGACGTGCTCGGTTTCGACGCCTGTCTGGATCACCATGCGGATAATTTTTCCGAACAGCTGGCGAAAGCCTGCCCGCAGGGCATTGACGTGTATTATGAAAACGTCGGCGGTAAAGTCTTTGACGCCGTACTGCCGCTCCTGAATACCTCCGCGCGCGTACCTGTTTGCGGACTGGTCAGCGGCTACAACGCGACCAACCTGCCGGATGGTCCGGATCGCTTGCCGCTGCTGATGGGGACCATCCTCAAAAAACGCATCCGCATGCAGGGCTTTATCATCGCTCAGGACTATGGTCATCGTATCGACGAGTTCCAGCAGGAAATGGGACGCTGGGTGAAGGAAGGCAAAATTCACTATCGCGAGCAGGTCACCGAAGGGCTGGACGCGGCGCCGGAGGCGCTGATTGGGCTGCTGGAAGGGAAAAACTTCGGCAAGGTCGTGATCCGCGTGGCGGCGGACTAAACAGAGCATCGGTTATGGCGGGCAAAGTCCGCCATAATTATTTGTGAAGATACGATATATTGTCTTTAATTAATCCATAAGCATTGCGCGCCATCGGCCCAGCTGAGCCAGAAGTGGTAAACGTAATATTAATTGAACAATTTTTATTTTAACGCGCGCCCTTCATACCAGGCATGACGATACAGGATATATCAAACCGGCGATGTTTTTTTAAACAGTCGCTGAAAATGGCATTTTGTTTTGGCTACGGGAATTAAACATGCTTGATTTGGAAAATCTGGAAAAAGCACAAAGAATCAGTCTGACGATGCAAGTTGAGAACAGTTTAAAGGGAGCGTTAATTACGGGCTCATTAAAACCTGGGGCTCGACTCATCACGAAAGAGATTGCGGATAAATTAGGCACCAGCATCACACCGGTGCGCGAAGCCCTGCTGCGCCTGGTGTCGGCAGGCGCATTACAGGCCACGCCTGCTCAGGCGTTTTTGGTGCCAGAGGTTACGCTGGAGCGTTATAACGAAATTAACGCCATTCGAAAACAGCTTGAGCCGATGGCCGTTGCGGCGGCGTGTCAGAATATGACCGAGACCAAACTGGATGCATTACGCGCGCTGTCAGATAACTTCAGCACCGCCATGCATCAGGGCGACGTGCAGAAGGCGATCCATGCCAACCGCGTGTTCCGGTTTACGCTTTATCAGTATGCCGAAATGCCGACCCTGAACTCGCTGATTGAGCAGCTCTGGGTACGGATTGGTCCGTGTATCAACTACCTGCACGAAGAGATGAAAGATATCCCTGCAACGACTTACCATTATGCCGATCTGCTTTCTGCGCTTGAGCAAAGGGACGTGACGGCCAGTCGGGAAGCGATCGACCGAGCCATTGATGAAGCTAATATCCTCCTGCAACGGCAATACTACAGTTAAGGATCGCACTGGCGCACTTATTTTTTTATTCGTTTTAAACTTCCCTGAGTATATTCCCGGCGCTTAAGGCTACCGGGAATGATGTTATTTTTTACCGGCAACGTGCGCTGCCGGAAAATGTTTTACTCAAAGCGATAAGAGACCGACAGGCCCACGCCATAGTTACGGCCAGGGGCGGGTTCGTAATAGCGATTGTAGCCAGCGTTAACAATCTCTGAACCGACGTACTCTTTATCAAACAGGTTATCGACGCGACCAAAGATGTCCATTCCCCATTTGCCGTAATTGAGTTTATACCCGGTATTCAGACCGACCACGGTATAAGAGGGCGCTTTGGCGGTATTGGTGTCGTTTGTCATCACGTCGCTCATGTAGCGGGCATCTGCCCCCGCGTACCAGCCTTCCTCAGGCTCCCAGCCAAACGACGCATACCCCATGTTACGGGCAATACCCGGCATTCGGTTGCCGCTACAATCTGATTTATCACAGACGTTGGTACGGTAGGTCGCGTCAAGGTAGGTCCACGCCATTTTCAGCTTCCAGTTCTCGGCAAACTGCTGATCGAGCGCAATTTCCATACCCTGACGGCGCGTTTTACCGGCATTTTTATAGCTGGTACGGCGTTCATTGTCTTTATCTACCACGATCTCATTGTCGGTATCCGTGCGGAACAGCGCCGCCGTCAGGATGCCATTGCCGATGCGGGTTTTGCTGCCAATCTCATAGGTGTTGTTGGTTGACGGTTGCAGATTAATATTGAGGCCGCCTTTGCCATCAGAACGGTAGGAGAGTTCGTTGATGGTCGGGGTCTCAAATCCACGTCCCGCCGCGGCATACAGGTTCCAGGCGTCGGTCACGGCGTATTTCACCGCACCAGCCGGGAGCCATTTATGGTAGCTGGCGTCACCGCTGTCATCGCCGTTTTGCGGGGTAATGTAATGATCGTTGGAGTCAAACCAGACGGAGCTGTAACGCACGCCCGCCTCAACAGACAGCTTTTGCGTGAGCTGCCACTGGGTTTGCAGGTAGGGATCAAGGTTCCACATCAGGTTACGTTCGTCACGGCGTTTGTTACCCTTCACGCCAAAATCCGGCACGCCATTGTTCATCACGAAGTTTTCATACCCGCGGCGATTTTCACTCATATTTTCGTAGTTAAGGCCGGTGGTAAACGTTACCGGCACCAGCAGCTCGCCGCGGTGGGTCCAGCGGGTATCAATACCCTGATAATGGCGCTGCATATCAATTACGCCGCCCGAATGCGCAGGATTGTCACGCTGAGTGGACGCCGGAATGGACTGGTACTGGGTCATTTCACGCTCACCGGCATACATCATCACGCTGAGGTCGTCCTGTTCGCTCAGCTGACGGTCGTAGCGGATCCCAGCCTGGGTCTGCTTAATGGTTTTACGCGTATTGTACTGATCGCCACGGGGTGACTGGCGCGGGTTGTTCTGCCACTCCTGATAACTCAGTCCGCCCGGATCGTTGGCTTTCATGTCCACGCTGTTAAAAATCAGCGTTAGCTTGCTGACATCATCAATGCGCACGCCCAGTTTCGCGTTGGCGAGGTTTTTCCGTGCGCCGCTGTGGTCACGATAGCCATGTGTGGTGAAACGGGTGGTGGATACCGCATAGTCCACATCCCCCGCCTGAGTCCCGTCGCCCACCGCACCGGTGGCCTTCATGCCGTAACGCCAGGTGCCGTAGCTGCCGTAATAGCTGCTGGCTTCAATTGTGGCTGGCTGTTGTCCGGTCTGGGTGTTGATGTTGATCACGCCGCCGGAGGCATTGCCGTACAGGGCAGAGAAGGGGCCGCGCAGCACGTCGACGCTCTCAATGCTGTTGAGGTCAATGTTTGACGTCTGCCCCTGGCCGTCGGGCATGGTTGCCGGAATGCCGTCCACGTACATGCGGATCCCGCGTACGCCGAAGGTTGAACGCGCGCCGAATCCGCGAACGGAAAGTTGCAGATCCTGAGCATAGTTCTGGCGGTTCTGGATTTGCAGGCCGGGTACGCTCCCAAGGGTTTCAGAAAAGTTGATGCGCGGTGTGGCATGTCGCATATCCTCGCCGCTCACCACGCTGACTGCGGCGGGGGTGTCCAGTTCGGAGACGGTTTGCGGCGCGGCGCTGACGATCAGAGTCTGTTCATCCGCGGCCATCGCACTCAGCGGGCCAAAAATGACGGGAACGAACAGCAGTGGTAGTGATGCCTTGCGGGCAGTAATAATTTTCATGGAGTAAACCGGTTAAGAAAAATTCGAACCAAATCAACTGGAACCTGTGTATATATGTTAAATCCTTTGTAAATGTTATGAAAACTATAACCGCACATTTCGTGAATGTAAGGCTTTGAAGGAAAGAAATACTCCACATTCAACTCATTAATGATTACTATTCTCATTAAAATAACGGCAAAGCGATGACTTTGCCCACCGGAAGTGATGTCAGCGGTAAATCTCCTCATTTAAAAAGGAATTGTTATGTCTTTACGTCATCTGTGCTCGCCGCGCCTGCGTGGGTCTCTGCTGTTGGGCTCTTTACTGTTTGCCGGTACGTTCCAGGTTCATGCCGCTGAAGAGATGCTGCGCAAAGCGGTCGGCAAGGGCGCGTATGAAATGGCCGTCAGCCAGCAGGAAAACGCGCTGTGGGTTGCGACGTCACAAAGCCGCAAAACCGATAAGGGCGGCGTGGTCTATCGTCTGGATACGGTCACGCTGGAAGTGACGCAGGCGATTCATAACGATCTCAAGCCGTTTGGCGCCACGATCGATAACGCCACCCAGACGCTGTGGTTCGGTAACACCGTCAACAGCACCGTGACGGCGATTGACGCCAAAACGAGCGAGGTGAAAGGGCGCCTGGTGCTGGACGATCGCAAGCGTAGCGACACGGTGAAGCCGCTTCAGCCGCGCCAGCTGGTGGCCGATGACACGACCAATACGGTGTACATTACCGGTATCGGCAAGGAGAGCGTGATCTGGGTTGTTGATGGCGCAACGCTGAAGCTGAAGGACACCATCACCAACACCGGCACGTTCAGCACCGGTCTGGCGCTGGATGCGAAGGCAAAACGCCTGTATACCACCAATGCGGACGGTGAGCTGGTGACCATTGATACGGCAACCAACAAAATCCTCAGTCGTAAAAAAGTGCAGGATGACGGAAAAGAGCACTTCTACCTGAACCTGAGCCTGGACACTGCCGGCCAGCGTGCGTTTGTGACGGATTCAAAACAGCCAGAAGTGCTGGTGGTGAATCTGAAAGATGGCAGCGTGATGCAGAAAATCGCCGCGCCAGCATCGCTGGCCGTACTGTTTAACCCGGCGCGTAACGAAGCCTATGTGACGCACCGCGAGGCGGGCAAGGTGAGCGTGATTGACGCCAAAACCTACAAAGTGACCAGGACCTACGATACCCCGGTTTACCCGAACAGCCTGGCGCTGTCTGCGGACGGTAAAACGCTGTATGTAACGGTGAAACAGAAATCAACCCGTCAGCAGGAAGCGACCCAGCCTGACGATGTGATTCGTATCGCGCTGTGATGGTGGAATTGCCCGGTGGCGCTGCGCTTACCGGGCCTACAAAACCATGAGATGTAGGCCGGGTAAGGCGAAGCCGCCACCCGGCTTTTTTATTAACGCGAGGTTTCTTCTACCAGCGGTGCGTCGTGCTTTTCATCGTCGTGATGAAGCGGCGCGGTGCTGTGGATCTCGTGAACGCGCTTACGCACGCCGAACCAGCCAGCAATCAGCAGAACCGCCAGCAGTGGAATCGTCGCGATGGTGTAAGTACCGTTCGGGTAGTCAAACGCCATCAGTACCAGCACGCTGAACAGGAACAGCAGGGTGAGCCAGGAGGTCACCGGTGCGCCCGGCATCTTGAAGCACACATCAGCCGCTTTGCCTTCTTTGATCGCTTTGCGCAGACGCATCTGGCAGACCACAATAAAGGCCCAGGAGGCGATAATCCCCAGTGCAGCCACGTTCAGAACGATCTCAAATACGCGGGACGGCACCAGATAGTTCAGGAACACGCCAAAGACGTAAACCACCAGCGTGGCCAGAATCCCCGCATAAGGAACCTGCTGCCTGCTCATCTTCGACATAAACTTCGGCGCAGAGCCTCCCATCGACATGGAGCGCAGGATACGGCCCGTCGAATAGAGCCCGGAGTTCAGGCTGGAGAGCGCGGCGGTCAGTACCACGATGTTCATGATGCTGCCCACGTACGGCACGCCCAGCTTAGAGAAGAAGGTTACAAACGGGCTTTGCCCCGCCTGGTATGCATTCCACGGCAGCAGCAGCACCAGCAGCACCACGGAACCCACATAGAACAGACCGATACGCCAGATCACGCTGTTGATGGCTTTTGGCACCATCGTCTGCGGATCTTTACATTCACCAGCCGCCGTACCGACCAGTTCGATGGAAGCAAAGGCGAACACCACCCCCTGCACCAGAACCAGCGCTGGCAGCAGGCCGTGCGGGAAGAAACCACCGTTATCGGTAATCAGGTGGAAGCCGGTTGCGTTACCGTCCAGTGGTTTACCGGTACCGAGGAATACGGTCCCGACCACCAGGAAGATCACAATGGCCAGCACCTTCACCAGTGCGAACCAGAACTCCATCTCGGCGAACCATTTCACGCCGATCATGTTCATGGTCCCGACAATTGCCAGCGCCCCAAGGGCGAACACCCACTGCGGCACATCGCCAAACGCGCCCCAGTAGTGCATGTACAGCGCTACGGCGGTGATATCGACGATACCGGTCATCGCCCAGTTAACGAAGTACATCCAGCCCGCGACATACGCGGCTTTTTCACCAAGAAACTCGCGGGCGTAAGAGACAAAGCTGCCGCTGGAAGGGCGGTGGAGTACCAGTTCGCCGAGGGCGCGAAGGATGAAGAAAGAGAAGATCCCGCACACCAGATAGACCAGGGCGAGAGCGGGGCCAGCCATTTGCAGACGTGCGCCTGCACCTAAAAACAGACCTGTACCGATAGCGCCGCCGATGGCGATCATCTGCACCTGACGGTTGCCCATCGCCTTGTGATAGCCCTCTTCATGAGAGTTCAACCAGCGACGTTTCGCAGCATGATGATCGGCTGCGCTTTTATTGCTTGTTTTCATTGAGTTACCTGTTTGCCTGTCTGAACCATTAACGTGATAGTCCTGCCTGGCAGAAGCCGAAACAAACGATTGCTTCTGCGCAGACACATGCCGCCTTTCCAGTCATTCTGTGTATGGATAAGGCAAAACATGGCGAGGCATCCTACCCGCAATTGTTAAGCGACGCAAAATATAACCGTGTCGAAAGTGATGCTCGTCGAAGGAAATCGTGTGGTCAGAGCAGACGGCGATCACAACGCGCTGAATCGTGACGTTTTTTTAGGCAAAAAGGTCGGCGAATGCTGATTTAATCATCAGGTTTACTTAATAGTTACTTATAGGTAGAGACTATGAATGCCGCAGGGCTGCAATGAGTAATGCAAAGGCGGTAGTGTGCTGGCGGCGGCTCGGATAATACAGATGGTATCCCGTAAAAGCCGGGCACCAGGCTTCAAGCACACGCACTAACCGGCTCTCAGCAAGGGCGTCCTGAACCGCATCTTCCGGGACGTACGCCAGCCCCAGACCGTTTTCGGCGGCATCGATGCGTTGCGGCAGGCTGTTGAGGATCAGCTGGCCGTCAACCCGCACGCGCAGCTCACGTCCGTCCCGTTCAAATTCCCAGGCATATAATCCGCCGCGTGTGGGCAGGCGCATATTAATGCAGCGGTGCTGATCAAGCTGCTCCGGCGTTTCCGGTACGCCGAAACGTTGCAAATACTCTGCCGACCCGACGACCGCCATGCGCATGTCCGGCGCAATACGAACGGCAATCATATCTTTCGCCACCTGCTCACCCAGACGCACCCCCGCGTCAAAGCGGCCATCGACAATATCAGTCAGCCCATTGTCCACCGTGACTTCAACGTTGATATCAGGATACTGCGCCATAAAGGGTTTAAGCACAGGCCACAGCACCGCAGACATGGCGTGCTCCCCGGCGGTAAGGCGAATATTCCCGGCAGGTCTGTCGCGGGTATCACGCAGCGCGGTGAGTTCCTGCTCGATCTCCAGCAGATGGGGGCTTAAGCGCATGAAGAGTTGCTCGCCGGCCTCGGTAGGGGCCACGCTACGGGTGGTGCGGGTTAACAGACGGACTTCCAGCCTCGTTTCCAGATTGCGCATTGCGTGGCTGAGCGCCGACTGAGATACCCCAAGCTGCGCCGCGGCGCGGGTAAAGCTGCGCTCCCGGGCGACGACCATAAAGGAAAGCAGATCGTTGAAGTTGTCTTTTAACATGGCGGTTTACTCGATTTATGAATTGAATTCATGGTTCCTTTCTGATTATGCACTCTAATGCTCCCCATGGCTTTACGCTACTGTTAACGCAACAGCAAACGAGGAGTTAATCATGAAAATTATCCGTAGCGGTTCGTTACCTTCCGTACAGGGGCCAGAGGCCTGGTTTACCGGCTGCGTGCGCATTGACGCGCCTTTCCAGGCGACTGAACCGGCAAAAGTCGGCGGCGCGACCGTCACCTTTGAACCCGGCGCACGTACCGCCTGGCATACGCATCCTCTTGGACAAACGCTGATCGTGACGCAGGGGCGCGGCTGGTTACAGGAGTGGGGGAAAGAGGCGGAACCCCTGAATCAGGGTGATATCGCCTGGATCCCACCCGGCGTGAAGCACTGGCACGGCGCAAGCGCGCAGACGGCCATGACCCATATCGCCATCGCAGAAGCTGTCGACGGGAGCCCGGTGGCATGGCTGGAGAAGGTCACCGACGAGCAGTATCCGAACGAGTAGTCTGGCGTTTCGTAAACAAATTATTAACGTTATGATTCGATCCGTTTTCTTCAGCATGTGCAGGCGGAACGGTGAAAATCAATATCATAGGCACCAGCGGAAGTGGGAAAAGCACGTTTGGCAGGCGAATCGCGGAGGCGCTGGCTATCCCTTACATTGAGATGGACAGGCTTTACTGGCGAGCGAACTGGCAGGGAACACCGGATGATGAGTTTCTTGCAACCCTGGAAAAAGCGCTCGCCGCCTCGCCTGACTGGGTCCTGGACGGGAATTACAACCGCACACGCGACGTTAAGTGGCGCGACGTCGATCTGGTGGTGTGGATAGATCGTGGGTTTATCCGCACGCTCTGGCAGGCGGTGACGCGGGCCTCCAGACGCGCCTGGCACAAACAGGAGCTCTGGCCCGGCACGGGGAACCGCGAAAGCTTTCGTCGGTCGTTCCTTAGCAAGGACTCTATTATCATCTGGACGATCAAAACCTGGCGCAGCAACCGCAAACGATATGAGGCGGATATGCAAAACCCGCAGTACGCACACATTCGCTTTCTCCGCATTACCCGACGGCAGGATGCGGAAAGACTCATTACATCGCTCAAATCACGCCGATGACAGACTCTCTATTGCCGTTTTCCGGCAATCCAAATGTAAATTAATTGTTTCTCAGAGGTGAAATCCACCTTTAATAATGACGACATGTTAAGTCAAACGAGAACGCAACATGTCATGGCGAATCAGCATTCTGGATAAAAGCCCCGTCGCAGAACACGAAACAGCCGCCGATGCGCTGGCGCGAACCTTAGCACTGGCGCAACAGGCAGAAACGCTGGGTTATCACCGCTTCTGGATTGCCGAACACCACAATACCCCGCAGCTTGCCAGCCCCTCGCCGGAGCTGCTGATTGCCTGGATCCTCGGGCAAACAAAACGTATTCGCGTGGGCTCAGGCGGCGTCATGCTGCAACATTACAGCCCCTATAAAGTCGCCGAAAATTTTAACGTACTGGCCGCCATTGCGCCGGGCCGGGTTGATCTGGGCGTTGGCAAAGCGCCCGGCGGTCTGCCGCTCTCTACCCGCGCCTTGCAGCATGGCCTTAATCCGCAGGAAAAAGGCAGCTTTGCTGAACAACTGACGCAGCTCGATCGCTGGATCCGCCCTGAAAATCAGTCAGCGGAGGAGGACGTTCGCGCCACGCCGCTGCCGCCGGTGCCTGCCCGGGGGTTTCTGCTGGGCGCCAGCACAGAAAGCGCGCTGCTGGCGGCCTCCCTTGACTGGCATTTTGTCTTTGCCGCCCATCTGAACGGTGATCCTGAGCTGCTACGCGAGGTCGTCACAGCCTGGCGTCAACACAGCGTCCGGGAGGTGATTGTGGCCGTGCAGGCCATTGTTGCCCCAACCCAGGCTGAGGCCGATGCGCTGGCGCAGAAGGTTGAAGTGTGGGGCGTGGAGCTGGCAAACGGACAGCGCGTCACCGTCGCCAGCGAAGAACAGGCCTACGCCTTTGCGCGGCAGGCGGGGAGTGAACCGGTGCGCATCGCGCGTCGGGCGCAGTCTCTGCTGGCCGGAACGGCGGCGTCGGTGCTTGAACAGCTCAACGCGCTGCATCAGCAGTGGGGGATTGACGAATTTATCATCGACACGCCGGTCGCTGATGGCGCAACGCGCGTACAGTCCCTGCGACTGCTGGCCGAGGCGCGTCTTAACAGGGAGGTTACCGTATGAGCTTTAGCGAACAACTGATTGCCTGGCGCCGTGAGCTGCACCAGAACCCTGAACTCTCTGGTCAGGAGGTCGAAACAACGGCGCGCCTGCGCGAGTGGCTGACGGCAGCCGGGATTGCCCCGCTGCCTTACGATCTCCAGACCGGGCTGGTTGCGGAGATCGGCACGGGCAACGCACTGGTTGCGCTGCGCGCCGATATCGACGCGTTACCCATCGACGAGCGCAGCGGGGTGCCGTTTAGCTCCCGGCGCGCCGGGGTGATGCATGCCTGCGGACACGACATTCACACCAGCGTGATCCTCGGCGCCGCGCTAAAGCTGAAAGAGCGGGAAGCCTCGCTCAACGGTCGCGTGCGGATCCTGTTCCAGCCAGCGGAAGAGAATTTCGGCGGAGCAAAAAGCATGGTGCGGGCCGGGGCGTTACGCGACGTACGCGCGATTTTCGGGATGCATAACGAGCCGTCACTGCCGGTCGGCGAGTTTGCCACGCGCGGCGGCCCGTTCTATGCCAACGTTGATCGCTTCGTTATTCACGTGACCGGCAAAGGCGCGCATGCCGCACGTCCCCATGAAGGCAACGACGCCATCGTGCTGGCAAGCCAGCTGGTAACCGCGCTGCAAAGCGTAGCCAGCCGTAACGTCAACACGCTGGATTCGGTTGTTCTGAGCGTGACGCGCATCGCCGGGGGGAATACCTGGAACGTGCTGCCGGAAAGCGTTGAGCTGGAGGGCACGCTGCGCACGCACCGCACGGAAGTGCAGCAGAACGTGAAAGCGCGCGTCGGTGAAATCGCCGCCGGATTTGCCAGCGCCTTTAGCGCGCAAATCAACATCACCTGGTACGCCGGGCCCACCGCGCTGGTGAACGATGAGCACTGGGCCGGGTTTGCCACCTCGGTCGCGCGCGAAGCGGGATATGAAACCCGGCATGCGGAACTGCACATGGGCGGGGAGGATTTCGCGGTCTATCTGCAAAACATACCCGGCGCGTTTGTCAGCATTGGCAGCAACAGTCCGTTTGGGTTACATCACCCGGCATTTAACCCGGACGAAGCATTAATCGAACCCGCTGCCCGCTATTTTGCTCAGCTCGCGGAAAAAGCCCTGCAACACGTTTAATTAATTTGAGGTGAATATGTCTGCACATCGTCAATTGCGGCTGGGGACCATTTTGCATGGTGCATCCGGAAATATGTCTGCCTGGCGCCACCCGGCGGCGGTCGCGGATGCCAGCATTAATTTTGATTTCGTTAAAGAAACGGCTTTAAAAGCAGAAGAGGGCAAGCTCGACTTTATATTTGTGGCCGACGGCCTTTATATTAACGAGAAATCCATTCCGCATTTTTTAAACCGCTTTGAGCCGCTGACGGTGTTGTCCGCGCTGGCGAGTATCACCTCGCGCCTGGGGCTGGTCGGCACGTTATCCACCTCGTACAGCGAGCCTTTCACCGTTGCACGCCAGTTCGCCAGCCTCGATCACCTGAGCAACGGACGCGCGGGCTGGAACGTGGTGACGTCACCGCTGGAAGGGTCAGCCAGGAACTTCTCCCGCGAAAAACACCCGGAGCATGCGCTGCGCTACCGCATTGCCGATGAGTATCTCGACGTGGTGAAGGGGCTGTGGGATTCCTGGGAAGGGGATGCCTTTATCCGCAATAAAGAGAGCGGACAGTTCTTTGATGCGTCGAAACTGCATACTCTTGATCACCACGGTGATTTCTTCCAGGTTTCCGGCCCGCTGAATATTGGCCGCACGCCGCAGGGACGTCCGATTGTCTTTCAGGCTGGTGCGTCCGACGACGGTAAAAAGCTGGCGGCAAAACACGCTGACGCCATCTTTACCCACCATGACACGCGGGAAGAAGCCCAGGCTTTTTACCGCGATGTTAAACAGCAGCTGGAAAGTCACGGCCGCCGCGCAGAGGATTTACATATATTCCAGGGCGTCAGCGTGATTGTTGGAAACGACGCCGATGACGTAGAAAACCAGTATCAAACTACGGCGGCACTGGTCTCCATTAATGATGCGCTGAATTACCTCGGACGTTATTTCGAGCATCACGACTTCAGCCAGTATCCCCTCGACGCGCCGTTCCCGGATATTGGCGATTTGGGCAAAAACAGCTTCCGCAGCACCACCGATGAAATCAAGCGTAACGCCCGTGAGCGCAACTTAACTCTGCGTCAGGTCGCGCTGGAAGCCGCATCGCCGCGCCCGCGTTTTTCCGGCACACCGGAGCAGGTGGCCGATGGTTTACAGGCCTGGTTCGAAGAGAAGGCGGCGGATGGCTTCATCATTCAGGGCGGCACGCCGGACACCTTCCCGCGCTTTGTTGACCAGGTGGTGCCCGTTTTACAGGCGCGCGGCCTGTTCCGCACCGACTATCCCGGCACCACGCTGCGCGAAAGTCTGGGCTTAGACGAGCCCAAAAATCAGTTCACACAACAATAAAAGAGAAAAACGCTATGCAGAAATCATCGCTTATTCTGGCGCTTGCGCTGGCCTTTACCCCTGCCGTCTGGGCAGAGAACGTCAATATTAACGGCACCGGCGTGAGCATTGAGGCCAATAAAACGCCGATCAATACCGCCAAAAACAGCGATGCGATCGCGCAACTGCCGAAAGACTATCGTTTTGCCGTGCCGGGGAAATTTACCGTGGCGGTGGCGGGACTGAATCAACCGCCACTGACGGTCTTTTCCGACGACAACAAAACTCTGCTGGGAAGTGAGGTCGACATCGCGCGTCTGGTAGCGGACAGCCTCGGACTGGAGCTGAACGTGGTGCCCACCTCCTGGGAGGATTGGCCGCTGGGGGTTGCCTCCGGGAAATACGACGCGGCTATCAGCAACATCACCGTCACTAAAGCGCGCAAAGAGAAGTTCGACTTCGCCACCTACCGCAAGGATTCACTTGGCTTCTACGTGAAATCCACCAGTCCGATCAACTCGCTTGTGAAGGCAGAGGATATCGCCGGGCTGCGCATCATCGTGGGTTCCGGCACCAACCAGGAGGCCATCCTGCTGGCATGGAACGAAGAGAACCTCAAAAAAGGGCTTAAACCCTTTACGCCGATCTACACCAAAGACGACGCGGCCCAAACGCTGGCGCTTCAGTCCGGACGCGCGGACGCCTACTTTGGCCCGAACGTGATCGGTGCCTGGAAAGCGGCGCTTAACGGTAAAACCAAACTGGTCGGCAGCGTCGACGGCGGCTGGCCGAAGGCGGCGCATATCGCGGTGACGCTGAAAAAAGGCAGCGGCCTGGTCGAGCCGGTTCAAACCGCGCTGAACGGCGCGATCAAGAACGGAGATTACGACAAAGTGCTGAACCGCTGGGGGGAAGGCGTGGAGCGTATCCCCAGTTCCGAAGTTAACCCGGCGGGTCTGGGCGATTAAGGAGGCGCTATGCGCGAACAATTTCGTGACGTTTCGCCGGAAGATGCCGATCTTCAGCCCATTATCGAGGGGCTTTTCGGTGAGTACGCCGCTCGTTACGGCGACTACTTTTCAAAGGATGCGGAAGTCGAGCTGACAGAGTGGTACCTGGCGCCGCAGGGGCTGTTTATCGTCCTGGAGCGCGATGGCGAGATCATCGCCACCGGTGCGTACAAGCCCTTCGACGAACATACCGCAGAGATCAAACGCATCTGGACGAATAAAACGCTGCGCCAGCAGGGACTGGCCGCGCGCGTAGTACAGGAGCTGGAGCGCCGGGCGGTGCTGGCGGGCTACAGCCGCATCTACCTGACCACGGGGTTTCGCCAGCCGGAGGCGGTGCGGCTCTATCTCAGTCAGGGGTATCAGCCGCAGTTCGATCTTAACCGTGATCCGGAAGAGTATAGCCAGCCGCCGTTCGACGGTCGGCTGCGTTTCACCAAGACGCTGATCCGCGAAGCGCTCAGCAAAACCGCATAAGGAGCGACGATGAGCAACGTTGAAACCATAAAAGTGGTCCCGGCACGTTATCCGCTGCGCGCTGCTGGCGCCGTGGTGGCGCTGTTTGTGCTGGCGGTCGTGATCCAGTCCGTGGCCTTTAATCCTCGCTGGGAATGGGCGGTATTTGCCCGCTGGTTCTTCGACCCGGTGATCCTCGAAGGCGTCGGCCAGACGCTGCTGCTGACGTTGATAAGCACCGTACTGAGCGTGGTGATTGGCGGCATGCTGGCGCTGGCGAGGCTCTCGTCATCATGGCTGTTGAGCAGCCTGGCGTGGGGGTACATCTGGCTGTTCCGTTCCCTGCCGCTGATCGTGGTGCTGATTATCCTCTATAACTTCTCCTATCTCTACGACACGCTCTCTCTCGGCGTGCCTTTTACCGGCATTACCTGGGGCAGCTTTGAAACCATCAATGTTCTCGGGCAGTTTTCTACCGCCATCGTGGGGCTGACGCTGGTGCAGAGCGCCTATACTGCGGAGATCATTCGCGGGGGCTTCCTTGGGGTCGACCACGGTCAGTATGAGGCGGCCGCTGCGCTAGGTCTGCCGGCATGGCGTCGCACGGTGCGCATAATTCTCCCGCAGGCGCTGCGCACCATCCTGCCGTCCGGGTTTAACGAAATCATCAGCCTCGCCAAAGGGACGGCGATGGTTTACGTGCTGGCGATGCCGGAACTGTTCTACACGATCCAGATGATTTACAACCGCACCCAGGAGGTGATCCCGCTGTTGATGGTGGGGGCCGTCTGGTATCTGGTGATCACCACCGTACTGTCTGCCATCCAGCATGTTATTGAGCGTGTACTCGCCCGCAGCGAGCGCCGCTCCGCCGTTAACCACAACCGGGCGACCAGTCGCGCGCGCTCCGTCACCACTTCGCCAGCACAGGAGCCTGTTCATGCAAGCCTCTCCTGAAGGACATATTTCCATTACCGGCGTCAGTAAGTTTTTTGGCCGACATAAAGCGCTCGATAACGTCACGCTTGAGATCCCGCCGGGCTCCGTGACGGTGATCCTTGGCCCCTCTGGATCGGGAAAATCGACGCTGCTGCGCACCATTAACCATCTTGAGCGCGTAGACGAAGGCTTTATTCAGATTGACGGGGATTACATCGGCTATCGCCGTCAGGGTGACAAACTCTACGAGCTCAAAGAGAAAGAGATCCTCAAACAGCGCGTCAACGTTGGGTACGTGTTTCAGAACTTCAATCTTTTTCCGCATCTCACGGTGCTGGAAAACCTGATTGAAGCACCTATCGCGCATAAAAAGTTCAGTAAAAAAGAGGCTGTTGAAAACGCCTACAGCCTGCTGGATGTGGTAGGTCTGCGCGATAAAGCCGATGCCTGGTCGCGTCACCTCTCCGGCGGCCAACAGCAGCGTATCGCCATTGCCCGCGCGCTGGCGCTGCGCCCGCGCGTGATGCTGTTTGATGAACCCACCTCGGCGCTGGATCCGGAACTGGTTGGCGAAGTGCTGGACGTGATTAAAAAGCTCGCCCGTTCCGGCACTACGCTGGTAGTGGTCACCCATGAGATCGGCTTTGCCCGGGAAGTGGCGGACCAGGTGGTATTTATGGTCGACGGTAAAATTGTGGAGCAGGGCAGCAGCGACGACGTGTTAAACCGACCGTCGCATCCGCGAACGCGCCAGTTCCTCTCAAAAGTGCTGTAAGGAGCGCAGATGAAATATGGACTCCTGGCGGGGCTGGTCTTCACGACGGCGAGCTACGCCAGCATTGATTTAAAGGCCAACGAACAGCCGCTGCCGGTGACGGTTGATCAACAGGCAGTGGCGAAAATCCCGGCGAACTATAAATTTGTTGAGCCGGGTACCCTCACGGTGGCGATTTCAGCCCTGAATTCTCCGCCGCTGGCGCTGCTGGCCAGTGATAACCGCACCCGTATTGGCAGCGACCCGGATATCGCCCGGTTGCTGGCGGGCAGTCTGGGGCTGAAGCTGAAGCTGGTGCCAACGGCGTGGGAAGACTGGCCGCTGGGGATCACTTCCGGGCGTTATGACGTGGCGTTGGTGAATATCGCCGTCACCGAGCAACGTAAGGCGAAGTTCGATTTTGCGACCTATCGCGTCGATTCCCTCGCCTTCTCGGTGAAATCCACCAGCAACGTACAGTCGATCACCCGTGCGAAAGATCTGGCCGGTAAAAAGGTGATTGTCGGGTCAGGCACCAATCAGGAACGTATTCTGCTGGGCTGGAACGAAGAGAATAAAAAGGCCGGGCGCGAGCCTGCGTTGCCGGTTTATCTGACCGACGACGCCTCAGGCAATCTTTATATTCAGTCCGGCAGGGCGGATGTTTTCTTTGGACCGCAGTCCGTTTCTGCCTATAAAGCCGCGTTAACCGGCAAAACCCGCGTCGTGGGATTAGGGCCGAAGAAAGCCTATGTCGCCACCACAACCAAAAAAGGTAATGGGCTGGTGTATGCGTTGCAGGCTGCGCTGGACGGTGCGATTAAGCGCGGGGAGTATCAAAAGGTGCTGGCGCGCTGGGGGGAGGCGGGCGAAGCGGTGACGTCTTCTGACGTTAACCCGCCCGGGATAACCTACTAATGGTGCTCTACACTTAGGGTTTTCATCCCTGAGGGGGCAACATGATCAAACTCTATGGCGTACCCGGCTGGGGATCGGCAATCAGTGAAGTGATGCTGACTCTGACAGACATCCCGTATCAGTTCGTCAACGTGGACGGGTTTGACCAGCCCGGCCCGCAGCGCGAATTGCTGTTGAAACTGAACCCGCTGTGCCAGGTGCCGACGCTGGAGCTGGAAAATGGGGCGATCGTGACGGAAACCGCAGCGATCGCCCTGATGGTGCTCGACAGACGTCCCGACCTCGCGCCGCCCGTAGGGCAGGCCGAGCGCCAGCAGTTTCAGCGCCTGCTCATCTGGTTTGTGGCGAACGTCTATCCCACCTTTACGTATGCAGATTACCCGGAACGCTGGGTGCCTGATGCCCCGAAACAGCTGAAGAAAAATTGCATTGAGTACCGAAAATCGCTCTATCTGTGGTTCGACAGCCAGCTCAGCGCCTCGCCGTTTGCGTTTGGCAAACAGCTGACGCTGCTTGACGTCTATATTGCCGTTGCGCGTACCTGGGGGCCACGTCATGAGTGGTTTGCCACTAACACGCCTAATATTACCGCCGTCGCGGATGCCGTCTGCGCGCTGCCGGAACTGCACAAGGTGCTAAAAGCTAACGATATAATCTGATAACGTGGAACGCTCATCTATAAAAGGAGCCCTGCCCATGCCACACGTTGATATCAAATGTTTTCCACGCGATCTGACTGACGAACAAAAAACGGCCCTGGCGGCGGATATCGCCGAAGCGATCGCCCGTCATCTGAACAGCAAAGATCGCTCAATCTCCGTGGCGCTTCAGGAGGTTCAGGAAGCTGACTGGAAGGCGCAGGTCTGGGATACCGAGATCGGCCCGAAACTGGATGAACTGATTAAGAAGCCCGGTTATTCGATGTAACTTGCCTGCCGGGTGGTGCAATATCACCCGGCGCTCCTCGCTTTTATTCCCTTTCGCAAAAATCGATAATAAAAACCATAACGATTCCGCTACAATTCATCCCTCCGAACAATATTCGTTAAATCAGCAGGTAAGCACTGCAACTGCACCAGATTAAGTACAAATTAGTAAAAGGATAATTTTTCCATGACAAAATTACCTCAGTTTTCACTCGCCTTTATTCATCCTCGTTACTGGCTCAGCTGGGCAGGCATTGCCGCGCTCTGGTGCACGGTTCAGCTTCCGTACCCGCTGCTGTTGAAAACAGGTCACGGGCTTGGGCGTCTGGCTATGCGCCTGCTTCCACGCCGCGTGGAGATCGCCAGACGAAATATTGAGCTTTGCTTTCCTGATATGAAAGAGGACGAGCGCGAGCGTTTACTTGAGCGTAATTTTGAATCGGTTGGAATGGGCGTCATCGAAACGGGGATAGCGTGGTTCTGGCCAGACTGGCGCGTACGGAAACACTTCAGCGTAACCGGCTACGAACATATGGAACAGGCGCGGGCGCAAGGAAGGGGAGTGGTGCTCATTGGCATGCATTTTCTCACGCTGGAATTAGGCGCACGCATCTTTGGCATGCTCAACGCGGGTATTGGTGTGTATCGTCCCAACAATAATGCGTTGCTCGACTGGCTGCAAACGCGCGGTCGTCTGCGTTCCAATAAAACCATGCTTGACCGCTATGACCTGAAGGGCATGATCCGCGCGCTGAAGCAAAACGAGATCCTGTGGTATGCCCCGGACCACGACTATGGCAAAACGAATAGCGTGTTTGTGCCGTTTTTTGCCGTCCCGGACGCCGCGACAACTGCCGGGAGCTACATGCTGGTGAAAAGTGCCAGACCGGCCGTGATCCCGTTTGTACCGCGCCGAAAAGCAGACGGCACAGGGTATGAGCTGATTATTCTGGAGGATATCAGCGATACCTTGCAGGGAGGCGACAAAGCGTCGGTGGCCACGCAAATGAACAGAGCGATTGAGCGCGCCGTGATGATGGCGCCTGAGCAATATATGTGGCTGCATCGCCGGTTCAAAACCCGCCCTGAAGGCCAGCCGGACCGGTATAAACGCAAAAAACAGATCCCATCTTCTGCAAGAACCTTATCTGCCAGCGATATTTCGGACCGGTCGAGTATCCAGCAGTAGCCCGGCAGGGCGGATGCCGGTGCGCTCCGCCCTTTATAAATCCTGCCGCGCTGGATAGAATTACCGCATCCACATTGACGGGATGCCCAACATGACCGGAAGAGTCGATTATCATCTGGAAAAATACCTCCTCACCGAAGCCGGTGAGCCGGAACGTCTGACGCGCCAGTGGGCGGAGGTGATGCGCGAGTGTCATGACCAGAAATCCGGGGCAGAAGAGCGGCTGCGTCTCGCGCTGCTGAACGTGGATTATGTGACCAGCTTTGAGCTTCCCTTCCGGTTACTTCTTACCCGCGCACCGCAGCTGATTGATGGCATCAGAAATGAGTTTCAGCTCAGTCAAAAAAATGTCCTGTTCAACGGCAAGCGGTTTGGCTGCGTCTACAGCCTTAAACAGGATTTGAACGGCATTCCCGATGAATTTACCTACCACCTGAAGACCCGTATTCAGCGAATCGATGCGTCCGGCGGTTCGGAAGTGCCTTACCGGCAAATCGCTCAGCAGGTGAAAGCCCCCCGCGAGCGCCTCCAGCTGGCGCTGGAACAGGGGCTTGCGGTCACCGCGCTTGACGGGCTTTTCTGGTTTGGCCTCCAGCGCATAGCCGCCGACGTGCAGCGGTTAAGGAAGACCGGGATGAGAATAGTGACGTCCGATACGGAGGTGTTCGACACCCTTACCGGAACAACACGGCGGATTCCGGTTTATCGTCTTGAGGACGCTGCCGCTACTTAGCCTGGAGCAGGATCGCCAGCAGCCCAGGAAAACGGGCGTCCAGATCTTCTCTTCTCAGTGAGATCATATTCTCGCGCCCCAGCGGGCGCTGCCAGATCACACCGCTGTCGCGCAGCACGCGCCAGTGGTGAGTCATAGTGGATTTCACCACCTCTTCCGGGCGCAGTGCGTTACAGCTCAGTTCGCTGCCGTCGGCCAGCCTGCGGATAATCGCTAATCGCAGCGGATTGCCGAGGGCGAACAGCACATTTTCCAACACTATTTGTTCAGGTTCCGGGTGGTTTGGGATCATCGTTTTCCTGCGTCTCGCGTGAGATTGAGCTATATCAACAATAGGTCAACCGTTAAAAAATAGTTCGATAATACTCGTACAATGGGACTATTATAACAAACGAACGAACACGCGACCATCCCGGTCGTCACAAACCAGTCATGAAGACTTAAGGAAATAACATGCCCCGACCCATTCCACTCGAACGTTATCGCAACATCGGTATCTCCGCGCATATCGATGCGGGCAAAACAACCACCACTGAGCGCATCCTGTTTTACACCGGGATGAGCCACAAGCTGGGTGAAGTACACGATGGCGCGGCAACCACCGACTGGATGGCGCAGGAGCAGGAGCGCGGGATCACCATTACGTCGGCGGCGGTGAGCTGTTTCTGGCCCGGTATGGACAGAGGCTTTGAACCGCACCGCATCAATATTATCGACACCCCCGGGCACGTGGATTTCACCATTGAGGTGGAACGTTCCATGCGTGTGCTCGACGGCGCGGTAATGGTCTATGACTCCGTCGGTGGTGTGCAGCCGCAGTCGGAGACCGTCTGGCGTCAGGCGAATAAATATCATGTTCCGCGTCTGGCGTTCGTCAATAAAATGGACCGCCCGGGCGCAGATTTCTTCCGCGTGGTGCGGATGATGCAGGAGCGGCTGAAAGCCAATCCGGTCCCGATTGTGATCCCCGTGGGGGCAGAAGAACACTTCACCGGCGTGGTGGATCTCATCAAGATGCGCACCATTCTGTGGGACGATGCGACGCAGGGCATGGCGTTCAGCTATGCGCCAGTCCCTGACGATCTGCTGAGTACCGCCCAAGCGTGGCGAGAAAAAATGGTTTCGGCTGCGGCAGAAGCCAGCGATGAGCTTATGGATAAGTACCTTGAGACGGGCGAACTGGATGAAGCAGAAATCATCCAGGGGCTGCGCGTCCGGACCATCTCCGGTGAAATACAGCCCATGCTGTGCGGCAGCGCTTTCAAGAACAAGGGTGTGCAGCGCATGCTCGACGCGGTGATTGAATTGATGCCGTCTCCACTGGACGTGCCCGCTATTGATGGGGTAGACGAAGACGGACAGCACGCCGAGCGCCACCCAAGCGATGATGAACCGTTCTCGGCGCTGGCCTTCAAGCTGATGAGCGATCCGTACGTCGGCCAGCTGACCTTTATCCGCGTCTATTCTGGCATACTGCGCAAAGGCGACGCGGTGTACAACCCGGTGAAGGGCAAGAAAGAGCGTATCGGGCGCATCGTGCTGATGCATGCCAACGATCGCCATGAGGTGGACGAGCTGCGTGCAGGGGATATCGCAGCCTGTGTCGGGCTGAAAGACGTTACCACCGGTGACACGCTGACCGACCCGAATGCGGTGATCACCCTTGAACGGATGGAGTTCCCGGACCCGGTTATTTCGCTGGCGATTGAGCCGAAAACCAAGGCCGATCAGGAGAAAATGGGGATTGCCCTACAGCGCCTGGCTGCGGAAGATCCGTCGTTCCGCCTGCACACGGACGAAGAGTCCGGACAGACCATTATCTCCGGGATGGGCGAGTTGCATCTGGAGATCATCGTCGACCGCATGAAGCGCGAGTTTGGCGTTGAGGCGAACATTGGTCGTCCGCAGGTCACCTACCGTGAAACCCTGCGTAAAGCGGTGAAGGATATTGAAGGGAAATTTGTCCGACAGTCCGGCGGGAAAGGGCAGTACGGTCATGTGGTCCTGAGCCTTGAGCCGTTAGCCGCCGGGAGTGGTTTTGTGTTTGAAGATGCCACCAAAGGCGGGGTGGTGCCGCGGGAGTACATCCCGTCGGTGGAAAAAGGCTTGCGAGAAGCCATGAATACGGGAGTGCTGGCGGGCTATCCGGTGGTGGATGTGAAAGCGACCCTGACGTTTGGTTCCTACCATGACGTTGACTCCTCGGAGATGGCCTTCCGCATGGCGGCGATCCTCGGCTTCAAAGAGGGCGCTAGGCGGGCGGATCCGGTTATTCTTGAGCCGGTGATGCACGTTGAGGTGGAAACGCCGGAAGAGTACGCCGGGAACATTATGGGCGATCTCTCCTCCCGTCGCGGCCTGGTGCAGGGAATGGCTGAACAGTACGGCAGCCAGATTATTCGCGCTGACGTCCCGCTGGCTGAGATGTTTGGCTACGCCACCACGCTGCGCTCGATGTCCCAGGGGCGCGCGACGTATACGATGGAGTTCCATCATTTTGCGGAAGCTCCGCGGAATGTGGCGGATGAGATTATTGCGAAGCGTGTGAAGTAATAAAAAGCCCTCTTCCTCAGGAAGAGGGCTTTTCTTTTTTGAGGTGCGTTAATCCAGCGCCTTCACCATTTTCCCGCTCGCGACAAACGTGCCCGCTCCCAGATGATGCAGCGTATTCAGTTTATCCCCGTCAAACTGCCAGCGTCCGGCGACAAATGCGCGTTCATCCGCCGCGGCGGAAACCACTTCGCCAAACAGAGTGTCATATTTCTCTGCCGCAGAGGTTACAGGTAATAACCGGCACTCCATCCACGCCAGACATTTCTCTTCTATAACCGGCAGGCCAAGCTCAGGGCCATAAATAACCGGGATCCCGTAGCAGTTAAATTTATCCTCGTCGCGCCCGCTGACGCTGCCGACCGCCCAGGTCCAGTTGGCTGCCGCCACGCCGGGGATCACAATGCCGAATTTCCCGCTGCGTTCGATCAACTCCCGTGACCACGCGCTTTTGTCTACCACAATCGCGATACGCGGGGGTTCAAATTCCACCGGCATAGACCACGCGGCGGCCATGACGTTGCGACGATCGATGGTCTTATCCCGGCTGGTGATGAGCACGGTTGGACCGTGATTCAGAAGACGGCTGGCATGGCGTAATTCAACAGGGCGAAAGTGGTTCATAGGATCTCCTCATGTACACGATGAGTATGACGAAAAAGCACTTTTGCGCATATGCATAAGGGAAAATAGTTTATAAACAGGGGATATCACATCCTGGAGCAAATCATGTCCCCATTTCTGAGTGCTTATTTCGCCCGCACGGGCTGGCAGCAGCCCGTACAGGTTGATATCGATACCCTGCGGGGGCTGCATTTACACCATAACTGCGCAGTCCCTTTCGAAAATATCGATGTTGTTTTGCCGCGTGAAATCCATCTGGACGACGGGTGTCTGGTGGATAAACTTGTCACCGCGCGGCGGGGGGGATATTGCTTTGAGCAAAACGGCCTGTTTGAGCGGGTGTTGCGCGAAGTCGGTTTTACGGTGCGCAGCGTGCTGGGGCGGGTTGTGCTGGCTAATCCGTCGCAGATGCCGCCGCGTACGCACCGGTTGCTGCTGGTTGAGCTGAACGGCGAGCGCTGGATCGCCGATGTGGGATTTGGCGGACAAACGCTGACGGCGCCGATTCGTTTGATCGCCAACGAGGAACAGGAAACCCCACACGGGCGTTATCGTTTGCTGAGCGAGGGTAACGACTGGGTACTGCAATTCCGCCATCACGAGCACTGGCAGTCGATGTACCACTTCGACCTGGCGACCCAATACTTCAACGATTACGTGATGGGAAACTTCTGGTCGGCGCACTGGCCGCAGTCCCATTTCCGTCATCACCTGCTGATGTGTCGCCACCTGCCGGACGGGGGCAAGCTGACGCTGACCAACTTTAATTTTACCCACTGGCAGAACGGGCATGTGGAGGAGCAGATCCATTTGCCGGATGCGGAGGCGCTGTATAAGCTGATGCAGGCGCGGTTTGGCCTGGGCGTTGATGACCCGAAGCACGGCTTTACCCTGGCCGAGCTGACGGCCGTGATGGCGGGGTTTGATACGCATCCACAGGCAGGGAAATAGCCCGGTGGCGGCTACGCCTTACCGGGCCTACGGGTGCCCGAACGTAGGCCGCCATTCGGCGGGTTAGTTTAAACATCATCGAAGGCATGCTGATATGGAAATCTTGTTGCGGAATAAATTCAGTTCAGTGGGAATGTTACTCGGGGTTATTGCACTGCTTGTCTCATTAGTGCAGTTCACCTTTGGTCCTTTTTCAACAAAGTCGACAGCGCTTGAAATTGTTGTGGCTGAAAAGGTTTCGGCGGTGAAAAAAGGGATTATTGCTGGCATCAAAGGGGAGCAACCGACCGTTGAGGCGAAAAAGAAAACGGTCGATATCGACAGTATTCTTATCAATAGCGGAGTAATTTTGTCTGTGGTGGCATTAGGGCTTGCCTTCACGGGTGGGATGCGCAAAGAGAACCGATGGGGGGTGAGTGGCGCACTGTTTTTTTCTGGGGCTACGCTCGCTTTTCATGCGGCGTTACTGGCTTTTGGTCTGATCGTCGCAGTGTTGCTGCTGCTGTTGGTTATTTCAGTCGTCAGCGGAAGTACGCTGTTCTGACAGTGCGGCCCGTTGGCGGCTACGCCTTACCGGGCCTACAGCGGCTTGAAACGTAGGTCGGGTAAGGCGAAGCCGCCACCCGACAAAATCAACGGCGCGATCTCACTACCTGATAGCGACGGGTGAAGTACTCAAACGGCGCGCTCCATACGTGCACCAGACGGGTGAACGGGAAGATAAGGAAGATCGTCATCCCCAGCACCAGATGCACGCGGAAGATCGGCGCGACGCCGCTCAGCATTTCTGACGAGCCTCCCTTAAACGTCACGATCCCCTGCGCCCAGCCGACCAGCTTCATCATCTCGCTTCCGTCAGGATACTGGGCGGAGAAAGGAATGGTCGACAGCCCAAGGATGCACTGAAGCAGCAGGATACTCATGATGATAATATCCGGCGTGGTGGACGTGGCACGCACCCGCTGGTTGAACAGGCGGCGGATCAGCAGCATCGACCCGCCAATCAGCGTCAGCACCCCGCAAATCCCCCCCGCAATCATGGCTAACTGCTGTTTAACCGCGACGGGTAAAAACCAGGCGTACATCCAGTGCGGGGTTAACATGCCGAACAAATGCCCGAAGAAGATCCCCAGAATGCCAATATGAAACAGGTTAGAGCCCCAGTTCATCCCGCGCTTGCTGAGCATCTGGCTCGACGAGGCGCGCCAGGTGTACTGCCCGTAGTCGTAGCGCAACCAGCTGCCAAGGAAAAACACGGTGGCGCAGATGTACGGATAAATGTCATAAAAAAACACGTTCAGGTAATGTGTCATTTTGGGCCTCCGGCGCTGACGTCCACGTACTGCGGCGCGACGTCCTGGCTAAAGCGTCGTTGATATTGCTGCATCGGCGAGCTGTCGCACGATGTGGCGTTGTCTTCGATAAACTTCACCTGTTCCTCTTCCCACACGGCGTCCAGCGCCTGACGGGTATCATCCCGTTTTTCACCAGACACCTGCTTCGCCACGCTGTCGCTGGAAAGCCGCGTTCCGGCCATCGTCAGCAGGGCGTCAAACAGCTGGTAATGCGCCACCTCGCGCTGTTTCAGCCGGCCGCCAATCAGCGCCAGAATCGGCGCGACGTTTTGCAGCCCTTCACGCACCTCGTCATCGCTGACGATACTGAGATATTCCAGATAGAGCGGCAGATAGTCCGGCAGCTCGCGGCAGTCCAGCTGGAGCCCGGCTTTCTCATACTGGCTCATCAGGTCGACCATCGCCTGACCGCGATCGCGGGACTCGGCATGAACGTGTTCGAACAGCAGTAGCGAGGTTGCGCGCCCCCGTTCAAACACTTCGCACCATTCGGCCTGCTTATCCAGCAGCGGGGCGCTCAGGTGCTGCTGCGCAAACGGCAGCAGCATGGGCGCGTCCTGTTCCACCAGGGAAAGCGCTTCGTCACGGTTTTCCCACAGCAGCTCATCGGGATACTCAATGAGTAGCGCGATGATTTTGAGGATTTGCATTATTCTCCCTCCCCGTGTTCACGCACCTCGGTGATGTTGATCGCGTCAATGCGGCTGCTGTTGAAGAGGTTGAATTTGGTGTCGGAACCGTGGCAGCCGTCGCCAAAGGTGAAGCCGCAGCCGTTTTTCTCCGGGAAGGCGTCGCGCGCCATTTCGCGGTGGCTGGTCGGGATCACGAAGCGGTCTTCGTAGTTGGCAATCGCCAGGTAGCGATACATCTCTTCTACTTGTTCTTCCGTCAGGCCGACCTCTTCGATGGCGCGGGTGTCGGTCACGCCTTCCACGGTCTGGGAACGCTTGTAGTGGCGCATCGCCATCATGCGCTTCAGGGCGCGCAGCACCGGACCGGTATCGCCCGCGCTGAGCATGTTTGCCAGGTACTGCACCGGAATGCGCAGGCTTTCGACCGCAGGCAGCACGCCGTCGCTCTGCGGCAGACCACCCGCGTCGGCGTAGGACTGAATCGGTGACAGTGGCGGCACATACCAGACCATTGGCAGGGTGCGGTATTCCGGATGCAGCGGCAGGGCAAGCTTCCAGTCCATCGCCATTTTGTAAACCGGGGAACGCTGTGCCGCGTCGATGACGTTCTGCGGAATACCCTGTTTCAGCGCTTCCTCAATCACCGCCGGATCGTTCGGGTTAAGGAACACGTCGCACTGGCGCTCGTACAGATCGGTTTCATGCTCGGTGCTGGCCGCCTCTTCAATGCGGTCCGCGTCATACAGCAGCACGCCAAGGTAGCGGATGCGCCCGACGCAGGTTTCCGAGCAGACGGTCGGCTGGCCGGACTCAATGCGCGGGTAGCAGAAGATGCACTTCTCTGACTTGCCGCTCTTCCAGTTGAAGTAGATTTTCTTGTACGGGCAGCCGCTGATGCACAGACGCCAGCCGCGGCATTTGTCCTGGTCAATCAGCACAATGCCGTCCTCTTCACGCTTGTAAATCGCACCGCTCGGGCAGGTGGCAACGCAACTGGGGTTCAGACAGTGCTCGCACAGGCGCGGCAGGTACATCATGAAGGTGTTTTCAAACTGGCCGTACATCTCCTTCTGGATCTTCTGGAAATTGCGGTCGCGGGCGCGTTTTTCGAACTCGCCGCCCAGCAGCTCTTCCCAGTTGGGCCCCCATTCGATTTTATCCATTCGCTTGCCGTCAATCAGCGAGCGCGGGCGGGCGGTAGGGAGGTGATCGCCCTCTGGCGCGCGGTGCAGATCCTGGTAATCGAAGGTGAAGGGTTCATAGTAATCGTCAATCTGCGGCAGGACGGGGTTAGCGAAAATCTTCGACAGCACGCCCATTTTTCCGCCGAGGCGCGGGGTCAGCTTGCCGTGAATACCGCGGATCCAGCCGCCTTGCCACTCATCCTGATCTTCCCAGTTTTTCGGATAGCCGATACCCGGTTTGGTTTCGACGTTATTGAACCACGCGTACTCCATCCCTTCGCGCCCGGTCCAGACGTTCTTACAGGTGACCGAGCAGGTATGGCAGCCAATGCATTTATCGAGATTCAGAACCATGCCAACCTGTGAGCGTATTTTCATTTTTTCGCCTCCTGTACCTGATCCCGACCTTCGCCGTCCAGCCAGTTAATGTTTTTCATTTTACGGATCATGATGAACTCGTCGCGGTTCGAGCCGACGGTGCCGTAATAGTTGAAGCTGTACGCCAGCTGCGCGTAGCCGCCGATCATGTGGGTCGGTTTCGGGCAGACGCGGGTGACCGAGTTGTGGATCCCGCCGCGCCGTCCGGTTACTTCTGACCCCGGAATGTTCAGGATGCGCTCCTGAGCGTGGTACATCATGGTCATGCCCGGCGGCACGCGCTGGCTGACCACCGCGCGGGCGGTGAGGGCGCCGTTGGCGTTAAAAGCTTCGATCCAGTCGTTGTCCACTATGCCCAGCTCGCGCGCGTCGGTTTCGCTGATCCAGACGATTGGCCCACCGCGCGACAGGGTTTGCATCAGCAGGTTTTCGCTGTAGGTGGAGTGAATGCCCCATTTCTGGTGCGGCGTCAGGAAGTTAAGCGCTTTTTCCGGGAATCCGTTCGGCGGGATTTCGCGCATATGGGTAACGCTGCGGGTGTCAATCGGTGGACGATAGGCCACCAGACTCTCCCCGAAGGCGCGCATCCAGGCATGATCCTGATACAGCTGCTGGCGGCCCGAAATCGTGCGCCACGGGATCAGCTCGTGAACGTTGGTATAGCCTGCGTTATAGGAGACGTGCTCGCTCTCAAGGCCGGACCACGTCGGGCTGGAGATGATTTTGCGCGGCTGCGCCTGAATATCGCGGAAGCGGATTTTCTCATCTTCTTTGTTCAGCGCCAGATGAGTGTGATCGCGTCCGGTCAGTTCGCCGAGGGCTTCCCAGGCTTTGACCGCGACCTGACCGTTAGTTTCCGGCGCAAGGGCGAGGATCACCTCTGAAGCGTCAATGGCGGTCTCGATGCGCGGGCGACCTTTCGCCGGGCCGTCGAGCTTGACGTAGTTGAGCTTGCCGAGGAAATCGACCTCGTTCTGGGTGTTCCACGATATGCCTTTTCCGCCGTTACCGAGCTTGTCCAGCAGCGGCCCAAGGGCCGTAAAGCGCTCGTAGGTTTCCGGGTAGTTACGCTCGACCACGGCGATGTTCGGTGCCGTTTTGCCGGGGATCAGATCGCACTCGCCTTTGCGCCAGTCCAGAATATCAAAAGGCTGCGACAGCTCCCCCGGGGAGTCATGCTGAAGCGGCTGTAGCACCACGTCAGTTTCGGTGCCGAGATGTCCGACGCACACCTCAGAGAAGACTTTGGCGATGCCCTTGTAAATCTCCCAGTCGCTGCGGGACTCCCACGCCGGGTCAACGGCTGCGGAAAGCGGGTGAATAAACGGATGCATGTCCGAGGTATTCATATCGTCTTTTTCATACCAGGTGGCGGTGGGCAGGACGATATCCGAGAACAGGCAGGTGCTGGACATACGGAAATCGAGCGTCACCAGCAGATCCAGCTTGCCCTCGATGGCGGCGGTTTGCCACTCCACCTCTTCAGGCTTCACGTCGTCCGTTGAGCCTAAATCCTCACCCTGAATACCGCTCTCGGTGCCAAGCAGGTATTTCAGCATGTATTCATGGCCTTTCCCGGACGAGCCAAGCAGGTTAGAACGCCAGACAAACAGGTTGCGCGGGTGGTTCTTACCGTTATCCGGCTGTTCGCAGGCGAAGCGGATATCGCCCGATTTTAACGCCTGAACGGTGTAGTCCTGCGGCGACATGCCGGCGGCGTCCGCCCGGGCCTTAACGTGCAGCGGGTTGAGATTAAGCTGTGGAGCCGACGGCAGCCAGCCCATGCGCTCGGCGCGGACATTGAAATCAATCAGGTGACCGGTAAACTTCGATGCGTCTGCAAGGGGAGAAAGCAGTTCCTGTGCGGTGAGCTTCTCATAGCGCCACTGGCTGGCGTGGTTGTAGAAGTACGATGTGCTGTTCATCTGGCGCGGCGGACGGTTCCAGTCCAGCGCGAAGGCCAGCGGCAGCCAGCCGGTTTGCGGGCGCAGCTTTTCCTGGCCGACATAGTGCGACCAGCCGCCGCCGCTCTGCCCGACGCAGCCGCAGAAGACCAGCATGTTGATCATCCCGCGGTAGTTCATGTCCATGTGGTACCAGTGGTTCACACCGGCCCCGAGGATGATCATCGAACGACCGTGAGTTTTCTGCGCCGTGTCGGCAAATTCACGGGCGATTTTTTCTATCAGATAAGCGGGGACGCCGGTAATTTGTTCGCCCCAGGCCGGGGTGTAGGCTTTTATCTCGGCGTAGTTTGTCGCCGCGTTACTGTCTTCCAGACCGCGATCGAGGCCGTAGTTTGCCAGCACCAGATCGTACACGCTAACCACGCGTCTCTGGCTGCCGTCGGCCAGCGTCAGGGTTTTACTCGGTACGCGGCGCGTCAGCACCGGCTCCTGCTTCACGCTGCGGAAATGCGGATTCTCGTTGCCCCCGAAGTAAGGGAAGGCCACGTCTGCCACGCTGTCGTGGGTGATGAGCAGGGAAAGCGTCAGCTCGGTTTCCTGTCCCGCAGCCAGCGACTCCAGGTTCCATTTGCCTTTTTCACCCCAGCGGAAGCCGATGGAACCATTCGGCGCCACCAGATTTCCGGCCACGTCAAAGGCGATGGTTTTCCACTCCGGATTATTGGTTTCACCCAGCCCGTCGGCCAGATCCGACGCGCGCAGCATGCGGCCCGGCACCACGCGACCGTCAGCCTGTTCATCCAGCAGGACCAGCATCGGCATGTCGGTGTAGCGGCGGCAATAGTTGAGGAAGTACTCGCTCGGGTTATCGAGGTGGAACTCTTTAAGGATCACATGGCCCATCGCCATGGCAAGGGCGCTGTCGGTACCCTGTTTGGGGGCCAGCCACTGGTCGCTGAGCTTCGCCACCTCCGAGAAGTCCGGCGTAATGGCGACGGTCTTGGTGCCCTTGTAACGCACTTCGGTAAAGAAGTGGGCGTCCGGGGTGCGCGTCTGCGGCACGTTCGAGCCCCAGGCAATGATATAGCTGGAGTTGTACCAGTCCGCCGATTCCGGCACGTCGGTCTGTTCGCCCCAGGTCATCGGCGACGCCGGAGGCAGATCGCAATACCAGTCATAGAAGCTCAGGCAGGTGCCGCCGAGCAGGGAGAGATAGCGCGTACCGGCGGCATAAGAGACCATCGACATGGCCGGGATGGGGGAAAAACCGGCTACCCGATCCGGGCCGTAGTTTTTGATGGTCCAGACGTTGGCGGCAGCAATCAGCTGGTTAAGCTCTTTCCAGTTTGAGCGGATAAAACCGCCTTTTCCGCGCGCTTTCCTGTAGCTCTGCGCTTTCTGCGGATCGTTTTGAATGGCATCCCAGGCCAGCACCGGATCGGTATGCTGCGCCAGCGCCTCGCGCCAGAGTTCGATCAGCCTGCGGCGTACCAGCGGGTACTTGAGACGGTTGGCGCTGTAGAGATACCAGGAGTAGCTTGCGCCACGCGGGCAGCCGCGCGGTTCGTGGTTAGGCAGGTCAGGGCGGGTGCGCGGATAGTCGGTCTGCTGGGTTTCCCAGGTCACCAGGCCATTTTTGACATAAATCTTCCAGCTACAGGAGCCGGTGCAGTTAACGCCGTGGGTGGATCGCACAATTTTATCGAACTGCCAGCGCTGACGGTAGCTGTCCTCCCAGTCGCGGTTGGTGTGGTACACCTGCCCGTGCCCATCGGCGAAACTGTCGCCTTTTGTTTTGAAGTAACGGAAGCGGTCCAACAGTTTGCTCATGACATTTCTCCTGCTTCGATAGCATGGCCGGAGGGTGAGACATCACGCTCCGGCGAAGAGGTAGTTATTATTTTTGTGAGGATTTGCGGCCGTACACCAGCCAGGTGACGAGCACGCAGACGATGTAAAACACGAGGAAGACTTTCATGGCGCCCACCGGGGTACCGGTCATCGCCAGGGATGTGCCAAAGGCTTTGGGAATAAAGAACCCGCCTACCGCACCGATGGCAGAGATAAAGCCCAGCGCGGCAGCCGTTTCGGTCACCGCTTCATGCTGTGCCTGTTCGTCGCTCCCGCCCTGTTTTTTCACGCGGTCGAGGGTGATTTGGCGAAAGATAATCGCGATCATCTGGAAGGTCGAGCCGCTGCCCAGGCCTGCGGTGAGGAACAGGCCCATAAAGACCAGATAGAAGGCGATAAAACTGCCTGAACCAGACCCGGGGAGCGTCAGGAAAATCAGGGCGCTAAAGATGGCCATAAAAACGAAGTTGATCAGCGTCACCCGTACGCCGCCCAGCCTGTCTGAAATCATCCCGCCAGCCGAACGCGCCAGGGCGCCGATCAGCGGGCCAAAGAAGGCGAGGTGGAGGATATTTACGTCCGGAAACTGGGTTTTCGACAGCATAGCAAAGCCTGCCGAGAAACCGATAAACGAGCCGAAGGTTGCCAGATAAAGCAGGCTCAGCAGCCAGAGGTGAAAGCGCTTAAGCACCGGAAGCTGGCTGGCAATGGACGCTTTCGAGCTGGCGATGTCGTTCATGCCAAAAAACGCCGCAAGGGTAGCAAGAATCAGCAGCGGGGCCCAGATCCACGCCGCGTTCGCCAGCCACATCGTCGAGCCATCCTCCTGGGGGACGCCGTGAACGCCGAGGAAGGTAAACATCGGCAGAAAAATCACCAGCGGCGCAACCAGCTGCATCACGCTCACGCCCAGGTTACCCAGCCCGCCGTTAATGCCCAGCGCGCTGCCCTGTCTGGCTTTCGGGAAGAAGAAACTGATATTTCCCATGCTGGAAGCGAAGTTGGCCCCGGCAAAACCGCACAGCAGTGCGATGATGATAAAGATCCAGTAAGGCGTAGCGGTATTCTGGATGGCGATCCCAAGCCAGACACAGGGTACGACCAGGATAACGGTACTTAACACGGTCCAGTAACGTCCGCCAAATATCGGCACCATAAAAGAGTAGGGGACACGCAATATCGCGCCGGAAAGAGAAGGTAATGCCGTTAGCATAAAAAGCTGATCGGTGCTGAAATTAAATCCGACCTTATTAAGATTTACCGCAATAGCGCTAAACAACATCCATACACAAAACGCGAGAAGCAAACACGCCACGGAAATCCACAGGTTTCTACGTGCGATATGTTTCCCTTTATTCTCCCAAAATTGCGCGTTTTCCGGTTTCCAGTTACTCAACAGATGCTGATTACTCTTCTCGCTTTGATGTGACATATCACCCTCTTGCTTACCCAAATGGAGAGAAAAAAGAAGTGAAAACAGAAAGATACCTTTCGGCAGTTTGTAGAATTTTTTGGATGTTATGGGATACATCTGAAAGGATAGATAAAAAAGCGAATCCCTGAGTTTGGAATGGGAATCAGGGTTCGCTTTATGTGTTACTAATTGTAACTATTTGCGGAAATTAATACCCCGATGGGAGTATTAAAACAATTCGAGGGAAATAAGCTTATCCAGATGCTTATTAAATGCCGCGTCGTCCATTTCAGGCATATTTAATACGTATATGCCATCCAGGCCACATACCAGACCAATTAAACGCCAGGCGATATTTTCCGGCTGGTCTGCAAGCGTAAAGGCGTTGGCCTCCGCCCCGGCGCGGATAATCGCGACCGTTTCCTGGTGCCACATCTCCATGGTCAAAACGTAGGCGCCTTTGATATCGCTATCCCGGCTGGCGAGAATTTGCGCCTCCCGCCACAGTCGAATGTAGGGCTCAAACCCGCCGTCATCGCTGCCGAGCATGGCATGCAGGCGCTCACGCCAGCCGGCGTTTTCGCCAACGATTTCAGCATCCAGCAAATCGCGGATCAGCCGGACAAACGCCAGCGACTTAAGCTCGCCCGCCGACGCAAAGTGGTGATGCACCTGCCCGGTGGCGACGCCCGCTTCGGTGGCGATGCGGCGCACGGTCATCGCAGCGAATCCTTCGGTCAGCGCCACGCGCATCGCGGCCTGGAGGATCTCTTCCCGCCGCTCGTCCTTGCTCAGATAACGCATAATTTCTCACTCTCAATGGCAACGAAACGAGTGTAACAAAGAGCTGGACAAGTGTTCAACTTTACGTAGGATCGCATTCTGGACATGTGTCCAGTTTTTAACTGAAAAGGAAATTTATGTTTCGTCAGTGGTTAGCGTTAGTGATTATCGTGCTGGTGTATATCCCGGTGGCGATTGACGCGACGGTGCTGCACGTGGCGGCGCCAACATTGAGCATGACGCTGGGTGCCAGCGGCAACGAATTGCTGTGGATTATTGATATTTACTCGCTGGTGATGGCGGGAATGGTGCTGCCGATGGGCGCGCTGGGCGATCGCATAGGTTTTAAGCGCCTGCTGATGATCGGCAGCGTGCTGTTTGGCCTGTCATCGTTAGCGGCGGCTTTTGCGCCGTCCGCGGGCTGGCTGATTGCCGCCCGCGCGTCGCTGGCGATTGGCGCGGCGATGATCATTCCGGCTACGCTTGCAGGGATCCGCACCCTGTTTATTGACGTGCGGCACCGTAATATCGCCCTCGGCGTCTGGGCTGCCGTTGGGTCGGGCGGCGCGGCGTTTGGCCCGCTGATTGGCGGCATGCTGCTGGAGCACTTTTACTGGGGGTCGGTGTTCCTGATTAACGTGCCGATCGTGCTGATCGTGGTTTCGCTTGCTGCGCGCCTGGTGCCTGCTCAGCAGGGGCGGCCCGAACAGCCGCTCAATATCAGCCATGCCATTATGCTGATTGTGGCGATTTTACTGCTGGTCTATAGCGCCAAAACCGCCCTGAAAGGGGTGCTGTCGCCGTGGATGGTGGCCTGTACGCTGCTTACCGGAGCGGTAATGCTGTTTATCTTCGTCCGTATCCAGCTACGCGCGCGCGTGCCGATGATCGACATGCGCCTGTTTTGCCATCGCATTATTTTAAGCGGCGTGGTCATGGCGATGACCGCCATGATTGCGCTGGTGGGCTTTGAACTGCTGATGGCGCAGGAGTTGCAGTTCGTGCATGGTTTTACGCCGTTTGAAGCAGGGATATTTATGCTGCCGGTGATGGTGGCGAGCGGATTTAGCGGGCCGATCGCGGGTGTGCTGGTCGGGCGTCTGGGGCTGCGCATTGTCGCGGCCGGAGGCATGGGGCTTAGCGCGGTCAGTTTTATCGGCCTGTCGACGCTCGATTTCAGCACCCAACAGTGGCAGGCGTGGAGCCTGATGGTGCTGCTGGGCTTCAGTGCCGCCAGCGCACTGCTGGCATCGACGTCAGCGATCATGGCTGCCGCGCCGAAAGAGAAAGCGGCCGCCGCAGGCGCGATCGAAACCATGTCCTACGAGCTGGGTGCTGGTCTGGGGATCGCCATTTTCGGTCTGCTGTTAACCCGCAGCTTTTCGGCGTCTATTGTACTGCCGCAGGGGCTGAGCGCGTCGCTGACCGATAAAGCCTCGTCGTCCATCGGTGAAGCGATGAAGGTGGCGCAGGAGCTGACGCCGTCGCTGGCCGAGCCGGTGATGACGGCGGCGAAAACCGCGTTCATCACCTCGCACAGCGTGGCCCTGGGCAGTGCGGGAGGCATGCTGCTGATTCTGGCGGTCGGGATCTGGTTTAGTCTGGCGAAGGTCGGAGGGCAGCAGTAATAAAAAAGGCCAGCCGCGAGGGCTGGCCTTTTGAACTAACAGATCTTAGAACTGGTAGGTCAGACCTACAGCTACGATGTTGTCGGTAGCCACTTTGGCATCTTTGGTGAACTGGCTGTCATCCACGAGGTTGATTTTGTAATCAACATAGGTGGACATGTTTTTGTTGAAGTAGTAGCTCGCGCCAACGTCAACGTATTCAACCAGGTCCTGGTCGCCATAAGAACCGATGTCTTTACCTTTGGATTTCAGGTAAGCGATGGACGGACGCAGACCGAAGTCGAACTGGTACTGAGCCACAACTTCGAAGTTCTGCGCTTTGTTGGCAACGTGACCGTTACCGAACGCCGTCATGTTGCGGGTTTCAGAGTAGGTGGTTGCCAGGTAGATGTTGTTCGCATCGTACTTCAGGCCAGCAGCCCAGACTTCTGCGTTTTCGCCACCGGCGTTCAGGTTGCTTGCAGCACGAACCTGACGGTCGGTACGGTCAGATTTCGCGTAGGTCGCACCCACACCGAAGCCGTCGAATTCATAGGTAGAAGAGAGACCCCAGCCGTCACCGTTGGATTCGGTGATATCGTCACGGTCGTTTTTACCCTGGTACTGAGCAGCCACGTTCAGGCCGTCAACCAGACCAAAGAAGTCGGTGTTACGGTAGGTTGCAACGCCAGTGGTACGGCCGGTCATGAAGCCGTCAGTCTGCGTCCAGGTATCGCCACCGAACTCTGGCAGAACGTCAGTCCACGCGCCGATGTCATAAGCCACACCGTAGTTACGACCGTAGTCGAAGGAACCGAATTCATCGAATTTCAGACCAGCGTACGCCAGACGGGTTTTGTTGCCGTCGGAACCTTGAGCTTCAGAGCGATTGCCCTTGAACTCATATTCCCACTGGCCGTATCCGGTCAGCTGATCGTTGATCTGAGTTTCACCTTTGAAGCCCAGACGAACATACGTTTTGTCGCCGTCGCTACCAGCATCATCAGAAAAATAGTGCAGACCAGTAACTTTGCCGTACAGATCCAGTTTGTTACCGTCTTTGTTAAAAACTTCAGCCGCGTTAACAACGCCAGCTGCCAACATGGAAGTCACTGCCACTGCAACTAATTTAAGTTTCATCTTAAATAATCCTTATAATTTTATTTAGGTATTTCCTAAGCCACCTGAGCGATTTTTAAACGAGGCTTATCGTCAATGGCAGACTATTTTTAAAATTCCGTAGACTGCTTTCAATAATAAGTTTCAAAATATTAAAGATAATTTCAATTAGTGTGATCCTGATCGGATAAATTGCCCTTAAATCGGCCAGTCAGGTTAATATATAGACATAAAGTGATTATTAACCAATCAAGATAATATGGCTGTGAATAGTTGTCGGACGTTTTAGTTTTTTGGTGGGATTAAAAGGGTTTGGCAGGGAATGTCAAAGCATGTGGCAGGATAACCTTTTTTAAAACAGTTGATTATAAATTTCTCGGGAAACCAGAACCTGTTTTTAAAGAGAAATATTCAGAAATAAACTATTGCACTTTGTGCTATATAGCGCGGGAATATTGGCGCTGAATTAATTACCTGCGTTGTCAGTTTATGTCAATTTCCACAACAACGCTGGCTTTCTGACAGCACTCTATACAGAAATTTAATTACTCTCTAATGTTACGAATTATATTCGAGGGTGTGATCACATATTAAAATATTGTTAATATTTTGCCGGGCATATTCGGTACCCGGCAAAAATAAAAATGCTATTTGCGGGTGGCATACCAGCACAGTAACGATCCGGCGCACACCATCAATGCCCCTTGCCAGAATGAGAGTGAAAGCGGAGAACTCAGCAGAATAGCCGCCAGTGCGGCGGAAAGAACTGGCGTGAAATATGAGACAGCCGCAAGCACCGTGACGTTACCGTGAAGAATACCGATATTCCAGGCGGCGTAGCCAAAGCCAAGCGCAACCCCACACATCAATAGCTTCACCACAACCGGGACGCTGAACACCATTTCGGGCTGATCGCTGACGGCATATTTGACCCACAGGCTCAGGGCGGTCAGCAGGACGAAAAGGGTAATGCCATTTTGCCCTTTGGCATACTTGCTGGTGACGGTGCAGTAGGCGGCCCAGATAAAAGCGCCAGCAAACGCCAGCCCATAACTTAGCGGACTGGAAACGACGTTCTGCATGATGTCATTCAGTTGCAGACCGTTTTCGCCATCTAAAACCCAGCACACACCCAACAGCGAGATGAGAAGCCCAGGGATCACCCACAGGGTGGTTTTTTGCCCGTTGAACAAAATCGCGAACGCAATCGTCAGGCTTGGCCACAGATAATTGACCATACCGACTTCAATCGCCTGTGAGCGCGTCGCGGCATACCCCAGCGACAGGGCCAGGCACATCTCATAGCTGACAAACAGGATGCTGCCCGCAATGAGATAGCGCGTGGAAAAACGCCGAAGATCGGGAAAACCCACCGTCACCAGACACAACAGCCCGCTGACGGTGTAAATCATCGCCGCGCCGCCCACCGGGCCCAGTCCTTCACTGACGCTGCGGATGAGACCCACCATGGTGCTCCACAACAATATGGCCGCCAGGCCTGTCAGCGTTGCTCTTTTTCTGTCCATTACCCTGCCAGTCTTCTAAAAATCAAAGGGAAAACTTATAGCATCTATTTGCTACACCTGGCGAATTTTCAAAGAGCCTGTTAACCCGAAAGGATTAGCAAATCGTACCGGCAGTGACTATTAAGGGGGCGAAGTCTGACGACCTTGATTTGACGCAAAAAAAACAGGGGCTTTGCTGTTAGTTTGCGGCGCGAAGTCTTATCAGATAACGAGGACAGCAATGGACGTCAGCCGCAGACAATTTTTTAAAATCTGCGCGGGCGGTATGGCCGGAACAACAGCCGCAATGCTGGGATTCGCTCCCAAAATGGCGCTGGCTCAGGCACGCAACTATAAACTGCTGCGCGCGAAAGAGATCCGTAACACCTGCACATACTGCTCCGTGGGTTGTGGGCTATTAATGTATAGCCTGGGTGATGGCGCAAAGAACGCCAAAGAAGCGATTTATCATATTGAAGGGGACCCGGACCATCCGGTGAGCCGCGGGGCGCTTTGCCCGAAAGGGGCGGGGCTGCTGGACTACGTCCACAGTGAAAACCGTCTGCGCTACCCGGAATATCGTGCGCCGGGCTCTGACAAATGGCAGCGTATCTCCTGGGACGAAGCCTTCTCCCGAATTGCAAAACTGATGAAAGCGGATCGCGACGCCAACTTTATTGAGAAGAACGAGCAGGGCATCACGGTAAACCGCTGGACCTCCACCGGGATGCTGTGTGCCTCTGCGGCAAGTAATGAGACCGGCATGCTGACGCAAAAATTTGTGCGCTCCCTCGGCATGCTGGCGGTTGATAACCAGGCGCGCGTCTGACACGGACCAACGGTAGCAAGTCTTGCTCCAACATTTGGTCGCGGTGCGATGACCAACCACTGGGTTGATATCAAAAACGCTAACGTCGTGGTGGTAATGGGCGGTAACGCCGCTGAAGCCCATCCGGTGGGATTCCGCTGGGCGATGGAAGCAAAAAACAACAACGATGCGACGCTGATCGTCGTCGATCCGCGCTTTACGCGTACGGCATCGGTGGCTGATATCTATGCGCCGATCCGCTCCGGTACGGATATTACGTTCCTTTCCGGCGTGCTGTTGTACCTGATCGAAAATAACAAAATTAACGTGGAATACGTTAAGCATTACACCAATGCCGGCCTGCTGGTACGGGAAGATTTCGCCTTCGAAGATGGCCTCTTCAGCGGCTATGACGCCGGGAAACGTCAGTACGATAAATCGTCCTGGAACTATCAGTTCGACGAAAACGGCTACGCGAAACGCGATGAGACCCTGAGCGATCCGCGCTGCGTGTGGAACTTGCTGAAACAGCACGTTTCCCGCTATACGCCGGACGTGGTGGAAAACATCTGCGGTACGCCGAAAGCGGACTTCCTGAAAGTATGTGAAGTGCTGGCTTCCACCAGTGCCGCCGACAGAACCACTACATTCCTGTACGCGCTGGGCTGGACGCAGCATACCGTGGGCGCGCAGAACATCCGTACCATGGCGATGATCCAGCTGCTGCTCGGCAACATGGGGATGGCCGGTGGCGGCGTGAACGCCCTGCGCGGGCACTCTAACATTCAGGGCTTAACCGACCTCGGCCTGCTGTCGACCAGCCTGCCGGGTTACCTGACCCTGCCGTCCGAGAAGCAGACCGACTGGCAAAGCTGGCTTGACGCCAACACGCCAAAAGCGACGCGTCCGGACCAGGTGAACTACTGGAGTAACTATCCGAAGTTTGCCGTCAGTCTGATGAAATCGTTCTACGGCGACGCGGCGCAGAAAGAGAATGACTGGGGCTTTGAGTGGTTGCCGAAATGGGACCAGGCTTACGATGTCATCAAGTATTTCAACATGATGGATAAGGGCGACGTCACGGGGTATATCTGCCAGGGCTTTAACCCGGTAGCGTCATTCCCGGATAAAAACAAAGTCGTTCGCAGCCTGAGCAAGCTGAAGTACATGGTGGTTATCGATCCGCTGGTCACCGAAACGTCTACGTTCTGGCAGAACCACGGTGAATCAAACGATGTCGATCCGGCAGCGATTCAGACCGAGGTGTTCCGCCTGCCGTCGACCTGCTTTGCGGAAGAGGACGGTTCAATTGCCAACTCTGGCCGCTGGCTACAGTGGCACTGGAAAGGTCAGGATGCGCCCGGCGAAGCGCGTAATGACGGCGAAATTCTGGCCGGGATTTACCATCGCCTGCGCGAGATGTACCGCGCCGAAGGCGGCAAAGGCGCTGAGCCGCTGCTGAAGATGAGCTGGAACTACAAGCAGCCGGATCATCCTGAGTCCGAAGAGGTGGCAAAAGAGAACAACGGCGTGGCGCTGGCCGACCTGTACGATGCCAACGGCAATCTGGTGGCGAAGAAAGGACAGCTGCTCAATAGCTTCGCGCTGTTGCGTGACGACGGTACCACGGCCTCTTCCTGCTGGATCTACACCGGCAGCTGGACGGAGCAGGGTAACCAGATGGCCAATCGCGATAACGCCGATCCGTCAGGCCTGGGCAATACCCTGGGCTGGGCATGGGCGTGGCCGTTAAACCGCCGCGTACTGTACAACCGTGCCTCCGCAGACGTGAACGGTAAGCCGTGGGATCCGAAACGCATGCTGATCGAGTGGAACGGCACGAAGTGGACGGGGAACGATATCCCGGACTTCAACACCGCCGCGCCGGGCAGCAACACCGGGCCGTTTATCATGCAGCCGGAAGGGCTGGGACGTCTGTTTGCTATCGACAAACTGGCGGAAGGGCCGTTCCCGGAACACTACGAGCCGATGGAAACGCCGCTCGGCACTAACCCGCTGCACCCGAATGTGGTCTCCAGTCCGGTGGTACGCATCTACGAAGACGACGTGCTGCGTTTAGGTAAAAAGGACAAGTTCCCGTATGTCGGCACCACCTACCGCCTGACCGAGCATTTCCATACCTGGACCAAGCACGCGCGGCTTAACGCCATCGCGCAGCCGGAACAGTTTGTGGAGATAAGCGAAACCCTGGCGAAGGCGAAAGGCATTGCCAACGGCGATCGCGTGAAGGTCAGCAGCAAGCGCGGCTTTATTCGCGCGGTGGCGGTGGTCACCCGTCGTCTGCAAACGCTGAACGTGCATGGCCAGCAGGTGGAAACCGTCGGTATACCGCTGCACTGGGGCTTTGAAGGTGTAGCGCAGAAAGGCTACATCGCCAATACCCTGACGCCAAACGTCGGCGATTCAAACTCGCAAACGCCGGAGTATAAAGCGTTTCTGGTCAACATCGAGAAAGCGTAAGGAGCGATTAAATGGCGATGGAAACACAAGACATTATTAAACGCTCCGCGACCAACCCGATAACGCCCGCGCCTCGTGCGCGGGATTACAAGGCAGAAGTCGCCAAGCTGATCGATGTCTCCTCCTGCGTGGGCTGTAAGGCCTGCCAGGTGGCCTGCTCGGAGTGGAACGATATTCGCGACGAGGTGGGGCACTGCGTTGGGGTCTATGACAATCCTGCTGATCTGAGCGCCAAGTCCTGGACGGTGATGCGCTTTAGCGAAACCGACCAGAATGGCAAGCTGGAGTGGCTGATCCGTAAAGACGGCTGTATGCACTGTGAAGATCCGGGCTGCCTGAAGGCATGCCCGTCTGCCGGGGCAATCATTCAGTACGCCAACGGGATCGTCGACTTCCAGCAGGATAACTGCATCGGCTGCGGTTACTGTATTGCAGGTTGTCCGTTTAATATCCCGCGCCTCAATAAAGAGGATAACCGGGTCTATAAATGCACGCTGTGCGTCGATCGCGTCAGCGTCGGCCAGGAGCCTGCCTGCGTGAAGACCTGTCCTACCGGGGCGATCCACTTCGGTACCAAAAAAGAGATGCTGGAAGTGGCGCAGCAGCGGGTGGATAAGCTCAAAGCGCGCGGCTATGACAAGGCCGGGATTTATAACCCGCAGGGCGTCGGCGGTACGCACGTCATGTATGTTCTGCACCACAATGACCAGCCGGAGCTGTATCACAATCTGCCGAAAGATCCGGCGATCGATACCTCGATCAATCTCTGGAAAGGGGCGCTTAAGCCGCTCTCAGCGGCGGGCTTTATCGCCACCTTTGCCGGGCTGATTTATCACTACATCGGTATCGGGCCGAATAAAGAGGTGGATGACGACGAGGAGGAGCATCATGAGTAAGTCGAAAATGATAGTGCGCACAAAATTTGTCGATCGCGCCTGTCACTGGACGGTGGTCATCTGCTTCTTCCTGGTGGCGGTATCCGGCATTTCGTTCTTTTTCCCGACGCTACAGTGGCTCACGGAAACCTTCGGGACACCGCAGATGGGGCGCATTCTGCATCCGTTCTTCGGCGTGCTGATTTTCGTGGTGCTGATGTTTATGTTCGTGCGTTTCGTTCATCACAACATCCCTGACAAGCAGGATATTCCCTGGATTAAAGGGATTGTTGAGGTTCTGAAAGGCAACGAGCATAAAGTCGCGAAGGTGGGCAAATACAACGCCGGGCAGAAGATGATGTTCTGGACCATCATGAGCATGATTTTCGTGCTGCTGGTGACCGGAGTGATTATCTGGCGTCCGTATTTTGCCCAATATTTCCCGATCCAGGTGGTGCGCTACGCACTGCTGATCCACGCGACCTCGGCCATTATTCTGATCCACGCCATCCTGATCCATATGTATATGGCCTTCTGGGTGAAAGGATCGATTAAAGGCATGATTGAAGGGAAGGTGAGCCGCCGCTGGGCGCAAAAACACCATCCGCGCTGGTATCGGGACATTGAGCGACTTGAAGCGCAAAAAGAGAGTTCGGAAGGGTTGAAGTAAACCTTGCGCCGTCGGCATTGTCCGGCGGCGCTGCACTTGCGCGGCTCTGAGCTACGTATTGGTAATTAACGCATCAATTCCTGCAAGAACACTACTTCTTGCACTGCGCAGATTACATACATAATTCTTATTATTAAGTTTCTTTGTCTCCACGTGTGTGATGTTGGCTGTATTAAGAAAATATGTCTGGGATTCAATGTTCACCAGTGGCGTTGCAGCGTTTGAATGTCCTCTTAAATGATTATGATAGCTTAACGGTACAATAAGTCTCGTTGATAAGTCGTCATAAAAATCGTGCTGAATAATCATAAAATAGGGCTGGTATTCACGCGTTCTGTCTGATGGGTTGCGATAAACGTCAAACTGAAAACACATCAAAGCCCTCCAAAATAAGGGTCATCCGATAATAGCCCTGCTTTGGCCGTTAATTCATTCATCGCTTTAATAAATCCCTGATCCTGTTGATGCTGTCGCTTGTGCTCTGCTGTTGTAGAGAGTGGGCGAGGCTTTTTCCCCGTAAAAGGCTTTGTTGTAACACATCTTTCTGTGCGGTTCGGTTTCATGTTTTCTCCTTTGTTGGTGCGGTCATTATCAACCGCAGCCAACAAAAAACAATACTGTTTCCCCTGGTAATCTACATTATGCGAGCCGTCTTCCAGTAATATCAAAATCGCTCTGCAATATAGCGGAAGGGATATTTTGTAGGCTTCACTTTGCCGATCTTGCGTTTCGGTAAATCCACCTTGTCTACGTGAATTTCTTTATAGGGGTTCTGGGAAAGCAGATGCGAAATAATATTCAGCCGCACCCGTTTTTTATCTTCTGAGCGCGCCACAAACCACGGCGCCCAGGCGGTGTCGGTCGCTTTAAACATCGCGTCGCGGGCGAGGGTATATTCATCCCACAGATTGAAAGATTTAATATCCATTGGAGACAGCTTCCAGATCTTGCGACCATCATTGATGCGATCGCGCAGGCGTCGCTCCTGCTCTTTTGGCGTTACTTCAAGCCAGTATTTCAACAAAATGATCCCGGCATCGACCATCGCTTTTTCCATTACCGGCGTTCCATCAAGAAATTTTTCGGCCTGCTCTTCGGTACAGAAACCCATGACTCTTTCCACGCCCGCGCGGTTGTACCAGCTGCGGTCAAAAATAACGATTTCCCCGGCAGAGGGCAGATGGGGAACGTAACGCTGAAAATAGAGCTGACTTTTCTCTTTATCGGTGGGGGCCGGTAACGCAACAACGCGAAACACCCGAGGGCTGACGCGTTCGGTGATGGCTTTGATAGCGCCGCCTTTACCGGCGCCGTCTCGCCCTTCAAAAACAATACAGACCTTTAACCCTTTGGCGACCACCCATTGCTGGAGCTTAACCAGTTCAACATGGAGGCGGCGAAGCTCTTGCTCGTACGCTTTGGTTTTGAGCGGCGCGTTTTTAACGACATCATCAACAACACGGGTTTTCTTCTTACTGACCATGGTGGGTCTCCCTTTGTATCCGGTCGCGGGATCGAGGCCGTACTAAGAGTGTAATCGGCCTGAATGAATGGATTAATGTGTCAGAAATCTGATTTGAACTGGTTCACCATACAAGTTTAATCAATAATGCACGCTGCATATTTTTTAACAGTGGTCGCGGTATGAAAAAGACAATTTTTTCGTTAGCACTGGGTACCTTTGGCCTGGGGATGGCTGAGTTTGGCATTATGGGCGTGCTGACCGAGCTGGCTCATGATACGGGCATTTCGATTCCCTCCGCCGGAAATATGATTTCGTTTTACGCTTTTGGCGTGGTGATCGGCGCGCCGATTGTGGCGCTGTTCTCCAGTAAATTTTCGCTGAAAACAACGCTGCTGTTTCTGGTGGCGATGTGCGTCGTCGGTAACGCGCTCTTTACCTTCTCTGACTCATACGTGGGGCTGGCGGCGGGGCGCTTAATCTCTGGTTTCCCGCATGGCGCGATTTTCGGAGTGGGGGCGATAATCCTGTCAAAAATCGCGCCGCCGGGTAAAGTGACGGTCGCTGTGGCCGGGATGATTGCCGGGATGACCGTTGCCAACCTGCTTGGCGTGCCGCTCGGGACGTGGCTGGGACATGAATTTAACTGGCGTTACACCTTCTTTTTGATTGCGGTCTTTGACGCGCTGGTGATCCTGTCTGTTCTGCTGTGGGTGCCTGACATTCACGACACGACAACCACCCGGCTGGCAGAACAATTCCACTTCCTGAAGAAACCGGAACCGTGGCTGATTTTTGCCGCTACGATGTTTGGCAATGCCGGGGTGTTTGCCTGGTTTAGCTTCGTGAAGCCGTTTATGGTCAACGTGTCAGGCTTTTCTGAGGGCGTCATGACCGCGATCATGATGCTGATGGGGCTGGGCATGGTGCTGGGAAATGTCTTCAGCGGCAAGCTGTCGTCACGCTTTAGCCCGCTGCGCATTGCTGCCACCACCGACCTGGTGATTGTGGCTTCGCTGCTGGCGTTGTTTGCCTTTGGCGAGCTTAAAACAGCTTCACTGGTCATGGGATTTGTCTGCTGCGCCGGGCTGTTTGCGCTCTCTGCGCCGCTGCAAATTCTACTGCTGCAAAATGCGAAAGGCGGCGAGATGCTGGGGGCCGCAGGCGGGCAAATGGCGTTTAACCTCGGCAGCGCAATTGGCGCCTATTTCGGTGGATTGATGATTACGCTCGGTTTTAGCTGGAGCTATGTCACGCTGCCGGCCGCGATTTTATCCTTCTCTGCGATGACCTCTCTGCTGATGTATGGTTATTTATGTGCCAAAAAGCGTCAGGCCAACGCAGGTGCGCTGGCCTGATTGCACACTTTGCCCGCTGGTCGCGGGCGCAGAAGAGGACTAAACGAATTTCGCCAGCGGGTCAGCGGCGGCAAAAGCGACCGCTTTGTCTGCTGCTGGCGGGTAAATCAGTTCGTTGGTGATGGCGACTTTGATCTTTTTGCCTTCCTCGCGCACGGATTTAACGCGCTGTTCCCAGCCCTCGGTGTATACCGCGCCCCAGCCACCCAAATCCAGACAGGTGACGTAGTTCACCTGACGGTAAGGGTACGGCTCCAGATTTAACAGGCTGGCCGCCGCGTTGTGTCCGGCGAATTTCCCAAGCTGGATCGCGTGCTGGCAGGTCATCAGCGCCGTGTTGCCCGCATCGTCCGTTTTGGCGTGCGCCATATCACCCGTCGCGTAAACCTCCGGATGCGCAGGAACCTGCAACGTGTCGTTGACGATCAGCCGTCCCTGAGTATCGCGTTCCCCGTCAATTTGCAGGCTGAGGGGGTTAGCTTCTACCCCTGCCGTCCACACTACAGTGGCGCTGGCAATGCGCTCTCCGTTTTTCAGCGTTACGCCGCTGGCATCGATGGCTTCAATTTCACTGTTTAAACGCCATTCAACGCCCAGCGCGTTGCTTGCTTCTTCAATTGTGTTACGCAGCGCCTCGCTATAACGCCCGCCGATGGTTGCACCTCTTTCAACTACGATTACTTTAGTCTTTGTATCAGCGCCGAAGCGAGTCCGGAGTCGGGCAGGAAGTTCCGTTGCCAGTTCGATGCCGGTAAAGCCGCCGCCACACACGACCACGGTATTACGCTCCGGGGTGGAGGGGCGCGAAACCAGCGAATCAAGATGCTGCTCGAATAATCTGGCGGAGTCGAGTTGGTCGATATCAAAGGCGTATTCAGCCAGACCGGCAACAGGAGGACGTTTAGTCTGGCTACCGGTTGCGAGGATCAGACGTTCCCAGGCGACGTCAGCAATCGCGCCGTTTGAATCGCGATACAAAACGGTTTTAGACGAGGTATCAATACGCTGTGCTTCGCCCGCAATAAAGGCGATACCCAGCTCAGCAAATAGTTCGGTCAGCGGCGCGACCATCGACGACACGTTCTCTTCATAAAAGCGTGGGCGAACGCGCAGCTCCGCAACAGGGGCCAGCACGGCAATGCTGAGGCTATTGTTACCCGCAAGAGCAGAAAGGCGCGCGGCGCTGACCGCAGCCCACATACCGGAAAACCCACTACCCACAATTAAAATCTGCTTTTTCATACTCGATCCTTTAGTGCGTCAGGCTGTATGTCTGACATAACTGCCACTATACTTGTCGGAGTTAACTGCGACAACTTCTTTCTGAGTTAAAAATCGTTATAATGCAGCGAACAATGACCCGGAGTGAGCCATGGCGTTTTACAGTTCTGGTGTGGAATATGGCATTCATAGCCTGATGTGTATGGTGGATGCAAAAGGCAATGAACGTGAGATGAGCGTCCGGGAGATGGCGGCCTTGCAGGGCGTGCCGTACGACTATCTTGGAAAAATCTTCACCCGTTTATCACGCGCGGGGCTGGTCATCAGCACCGAAGGCAAAGGGGGAGGCTTCCGGCTGGCGCGTCCGGCAGAGCTGATCAGTGTGCTGGACGTGGCGCATGCCATTGACGGCGAGAAGAATATGTTTGAGTGTCGGGAAGTGCGTCAGCGCCTGGCGGTGTTTGATGAAACGCCACCTGCCTGGGTCTGTGACGGCCCGTGTGGGGTGCGCTCGGTCATGGACAGCGCGCAGCAGCGGATGGAAGAGGAGTTAGGGCGCCATACCATCCTGGATCTGGCGCGGAAGATGTATCGAAAAGCGCCGGACACGTTCCAGATCGAGGTTCAGGAATGGATTTCCGATCGCCGTTCGTCCACGTGAAAAGCCGGGCAGGGCAGAGCCGCTACCCGGCCACCGCGGTTAAGAACGTAAATCAATCACCATACGGCCACGGATCTGGCCCTGTTCCATCTCTTTGAAGATGGCGTTGATATCTTCCAGTGGGCGCATTGTAACTTTCGGTTTCACCTTACCTTCAGCCGCAAACTGGAAGGCTTCGAGCAGATCCTGACGGGTACCCACCAGGGAACCCACTACCTGAATCCCATCCAGGACCAGACGTGGAATATCCATGCTCATCGCTTCCGGCGGCAGGCCTACAGCCACCACGCGGCCTCCGGCGCGAACTGCGTCAACGGCAGAGTTGAAGGCCGCTTTCGCTACCGCCGTCACCACCGCCGCATGTGCACCGCCGGTTTTCTCCTGAATCACTTTTGCCGCATCTTCACTGCGGGAGTTCACGGTTAAGTCTGCGCCCATGCTGGCAGCGAGCTTCAACTGCTCGTCATTCACGTCAATGGCGATAACCTTCGCATTGAAGACATTTTTGGCGTATTGCAGCGCGAGGTTGCCCAGACCGCCCAGGCCATAGATCGCAATCCACTGGCCGGGTTTGATGTCAGAGACTTTTACCGCTTTGTAGGTGGTGACCCCGGCGCAGGTGATGCTGCTGGCCGCCGCAGAGTCCAGTCCGTCCGGAACTTTAACCGCGTAATCCGCGGTTACGATGCACTCTTCCGCCATGCCGCCGTCAACGGAGTAACCCGCGTTTTTCACGTCACGGCACAGCGTTTCGTTGCCGGTATTACAATATTCACAGTGGCCACAGCCTTCGAAAAACCACGCCACGCTTGCACGATCGCCTACTTTTAGCGACGTGACGCCAGGACCAATCTCTTTGACGATACCAATCCCTTCGTGGCCGAGGATCACCCCGGTTTTGTCGCCAAAATCGCCATTCTTAACATGGAGATCGGTATGGCAAACGCCACAGCACTCCATCTTCAGCAGCGCTTCACCATGTTTGAGCGCGCGTAAGGTTTTTTCTGTGACATTAACCTGATGATCCTGAGTGACAACAGCAGCCTTCATGTGTTTCTCCTTTCATGATGAGTATCTGCATAGCAGGTCTGATTACCCATTAAGGATTAATACTTTGGCGATGTAATGCAAGGTAACCGCAACATAATGTCATTATTTGATGCATTTTCGGATTAAGAAAAGGCTGTACCCCTTATAAATTGGGGTGAAAAACACTGGCCCGGCGACGTCACCGCCGGGCTCAGATTTACAGTTGCGCTTCTATCACCTCAATTTCTTTTCGCCATTGCGCCTGTAACTGCGGTTTTTGATGTTTTGGCTTGCGCGCCAAATCTTCTTCCAGCAGCGTTTCCAGGGCAACCAGGCGTTCGAGCAGATCGTCAGACGCTGAAGAGGGTGCCTTCAATGCGTTATTCGATGCCTCAGGTACAACCGGAGCGGTGTCCTCACGCAGACGCTCAAACACCGCCTCCGCATCGTGCCATTCGCTCAGCCTGCCGTCCTCAATCAGCCAGAAGCGGTTACAGCTCTGGCTAATTAACTGACGATCGTGGCTCACCAGCAGCACTCCGCCTTCAAACTGTTGCAGCGTTTCCGCCAGCGCCTCTTTGCCTTCCATGTCCAGGTGGTTGGTCGGTTCATCCAGCATCAGCAGGCTATAACGGGCAAGCGTCAGGCCGACGAACAGCAGGCGCGAACGTTCCCCGCCGCTCAGCGTACTGACGTTTTGCCCGTGACGCGCCCACGGGAACCCGGCACTGATGAGCGCCATTTTACGGGTCTGCGGATCTGGCGCGAAAGGCTCCAGCGCATCAAGCAGCGCCGCATCATCTGGCAACTGGTGCAGCGTCTGGTCGTAGTAGCCGGGTGAGACGCGCCGATGACGCTTAAGCCGCTCGTCCGCGATCTCGTCGCGAAAATGTCGCCAGATAAGCTTCAGCAGCGACGATTTTCCGCAGCCGTTACGACCCACAATCGCCACGCGATCGCCGCTCTTTAGCCGCGCGCTGTTGAGAGTAAACAGGTCTGGCAGACCCGGCGCCGGGGAGACGCCGAGGTGAGTCATTTCCAGCAGGCGGTCGGCGCGAAGCGCGTCCCCGCGCAGGGTTAAGGTCCACGGGCTTCCCGCCGTCAGTTCCGTCTGGGTCTCTTTCAGGCGTTCGACCTGTTTTTCCATCTGCTTAGCCTTACGGGAGAGATCTTCGTTGTCATAGACCTTGCCCCAGGTCGCGAGACGCCGTGCGCTGGCCGTGACGCGGTCGATCTCTTTTTGCTCTGCCTTATGGCGCAACGCATCGCTTTCGTCTTTTGCGTCGAGCGCCAGACGGGCGGCAGTGCAGGGAAGGGCAAAGGCGTGCAGCGTTTTATCGCGCAGGATCCAGCTGCCGTTGGTTACCGCGTCCAGCAGTTGCCTGTCGTGTGAGACCAGCACAAAGCTGCCGGACCAGTTTTGTAGAAACTGCTCCAGCCACAGCAGGGTCGGCAGGTCAAGGTGGTTGCTCGGTTCGTCCAGAAGCAGCAGATCCGGATCGCTTATCAACGCTCGTGCCAGCAGCAACCGCGTATGCTGGCCGCCGCTCAGCGTGGCGGAGGTTAACGCCGTTTCCTGCGTCGTGAAGCCCATTCCGGACAGCAGCGTCTCGGCTTTCCAGCGCAAACTGTCGCGCTCACCGATCGGCAGCTGCGCCAGCACCGCATCCAGCATGGTCAGGGGATAAAGGGCCTCCGGCAGATGTTGTTCCACGCGCGCCAGCAGGCAATGCCCCGCCAGTGAAACGGTTCCGGCAGCAGGGGACTGCGTCCCGTCGAGGATTTTCAGCAGCGTACTTTTTCCGCAGCCGTTATCACCCAGCAGGCCGATGCGATCGCCTTTTTTCAACGTAAAGGAGAGAGAGTCGAAGAGCGTGCCGAACGCTGTATCAACGCGTAAAGAATGTGCAGTGAGTAAAGTGCTCATTGTTGCTTACCCAGGAGTTACAGGCATGTTTATGCCTCGTCAAACATCGCTGACGATAACTCAGTAAGCCCGAGAGAAGGGATTTCAGGGGTTGGTGTCTTCGCTCAAGCGGAAGTTATCGCAGCACGATACCGATAACGCTTGAGCTGGTGCGATCACCAAATGTATGTGAAACATTGAAAATTTCACAGTACAGCATAATTGGCCTCCTTATATATTCAGTAGGTTAATGGATGAAGGGAGTGTAGCGGGGGAAAATGGGTTTGGCTAGTGGGAGGTGCCGTATATGCCCCTCACCCAGCCCTCTCCCCTTTGGGGAGAGGGCTGGGTGAGGGGCAATGCTTAAATAGAAGTACGACGATAGCTACGGTATTCCGGCATCCAGAAGTTATCGTCAATCGCCTGCTGCAACGCATCGGCAGAGGTTTTCACCGCGACGCCTTGCTGCTGCGCCATTTTGCCTACCGCGAAGGCAATTGCGCGGGACACTTTATGAATGTCTTTCAGCTCCGGCAGTACCAGGCCTTCACCGTTATTCACCAGCGGTGAGTGACCTGCCAGCGTTTCGCTCGCGGACATCAGCATTTCGTCGGTGATGCGTGACGCACCGGAGGCGATAACCCCCAGACCAATACCCGGGAAGATATAGGAGTTATTGCACTGTGCGATGGGATAGAGTTTGTCCTTCCACAGCACCGGATCAAACGGGCTGCCGGTCGCGACCAGTGCCTTACCTTCTGTCCAGGCGATAATATCCTGCGGCGTTGCCTCCACGCGTGAAGTCGGGTTAGACAGCGGCATCACGATAGGGCGTTCGCAGTGCTTGTGCATCTCGCGAATAATCTCTTCCGTGAAGAGGCCGGTCTGCCCGGATACGCCGATCAGAATGTCCGGCTTCACGTTGCGCACCACGTCAAGAAGCGAGAGCACTTCGTTATCCGTATCCCAGTTTTTCAGGTTTTCACGCTTCTGCACCAGTTTGGTCTGGAACGGGAGCAGGTTTGGCATACCGTCGGTCAGCAGGCCAAAACGGTCCACCATAAAGACGCGGGAGCGAGCCAGCTCTTCGCTTAAGCCTTCGCGCTGGGTCTGGGCAATAATTTGCTCGGCGATGCCGCAGCCCGCGGAGCCTGCACCCAGGAAGACAATTTTCTGATAGCTGAGCTGGCTGCCTGCCGCACGGCTCGCGGCAATCAGCGTCCCCACGGTCACTGCCGCAGTGCCCTGAATGTCATCGTTGAACGAGCAGATCTCATCGCGGTAGCGGTTCAGCAGCGGCATGGCGTTTTTCTGTGCGAAGTCTTCGAACTGCAACAGCACGTCCGGCCAGCGGTGCTTCACGGCCTGGATGAAATCATCAACAAACTGATAGTACTCGTCGTCGGTAATGCGCGGGTGACGCCAGCCCATGTACAGCGGATCGTTCAGCAGTTGCTGGTTGTTGGTCCCCACGTCCAGCACCACCGGCAGGGTGTAGGCCGGGCTGATCCCACCGCAGGCGGTATACAGCGAGAGCTTACCGATGGGGATCCCCATCCCACCAATGCCCTGGTCGCCAAGGCCCAGAATACGTTCGCCATCGGTTACCACGATCACCTTGATGTTGTGATTAGGCACGTTTTGCAGAATGTCGTCCATGTTGTGACGGTTCTGATAGGAGATGAACACGCCGCGGGAACGTCGGTAGATCTCTGAGAAGCGTTCACACGCCGCGCCGACGGTTGGGGTGTAAATGACGGGCATCATCTCTTCGAGATGGTTCTGCACCAGGCGGTAGAAGAGGGTTTCGTTGGTGTCCTGGATATTACGCAGGTAGATGTGCTTATCGATTTCGGTTTTAAAGCCCTGATACTGGATCCAGGCGCGTTCCGCCTGTTCTTCAATGGTTTCAACCACTTCAGGCAGAAGACCCAGCAGGTTAAAGCTGCTGCGCTCTTCCATGCTAAAGGCGCTGCCTTTGTTCAGAAGGGGAAACTCCAGTAAAACCGGACCGGCGTAAGGAATATAAAGGGAACGATGTTTTTTCAGTTTGTTGTCCATGTCACTCACTCTTTTTAAGAAGATCCGTCCCTGACACTGCTGTTTGTCATCTTTCTGGCCTGTGCTACGGGGTGCGGTCGGGCGGTATTATAAAGGAGCTAAATATTAATTACCGCAACACATAAACAAAAACACCACCGGGGTAACCGATGGTGTTGTGGATTTCGTACTGGAACTTACTTGCCTGCCTGACGTTTCCTGCCGGTGGCGTGGGTCACTTGCGTTTCGCTCCCCTCTTCAATAACCACTTTGCGCTGGTTAGAGAGTTTGTAGTTCAGTCCCAGAATGTGGCGTGCCTGACGGTTCGATTTCATATTAACTCCTCAATCCCGTTGATAGTTTTAAGGACAAGTTTGCTCACGCAAACGAAATGTAACCCCTTAGGTTGCAGATCCAGCTTAGCAGGTTTTTACAAAGGTGCATTTTGCCCGCTGACCACATAGTTGATGGTTTGCTGGTAGATGTCACTGAGGATGTCATTGTCTGTGGCTTCCACCCACCTGGTCAGTTCCATCAAAATGTCATCTTCGGTAACAACACCGTGCTCCGCCTGAAGACCCTGCGCAATCGCGTTAACGAGTTCGGGTTGTGCTGCTGTGGTATGTGCCGGGTAATAAGTAAACATGCTGCCTCCGTGTCGTTGTCTGTTTAATGTTACGGCGTGCAAAATCGTAATTCGCATTCAGATTGGCAAATATTTTCGCCGTTGTGGTTCAGATTCGTCCTGGAAATAAAAATATCATCTCCCGTAGCACAGAAATAAAATTCAGGGTTTCCAGCGGCGTAAATTTGTCGTTTTTTCATAAGGCATGGGCGTTGGCCAGGAAATCAATTCTACAATGCTGCCCCAGGGGGTTTGCCCATAGCAGAAAGCATTACCTTCACCTTGCTCATCCGGAAACGTGAGCGGCTTTGGCGCGGTAAACATCTCCCCGCCAGCAGCGGTGAAAGCGGCTATCGCCTTATCAAAATCATCAACATAAACAGCAAAATGCTGGAGGCCAAAGTCGCTGGCGCGGGCGGGCATTCCCTGTTCAGGGCCATGCATTTCGAAAAGTTCTATGCCGGGTCCGTGGGGCATGACGAGCATGCGAATGGCGTGAATTTTTGTGCCGGGAAATAATTTTAAGGTGTGCTGCTGGGCGGGCTGATCAATATTATCGGTTTGCGCATCGACAGAATGATATAAAACCTGGGCGTCGAAAGCGCGTTCAAAAAATAGGGTGGCTTTTTCAATGTCGGGCACCGTAATACCGATATGGTCGATGCCCCTTACTGACGATGGCATAGTTAACTCCTGCTATAAAAAATTTAAATATAGCAGGAGATAATCAGGCTATTACCACTTCATTTCGCCGGTATTCACTTTGGCACTCAGTTCCAGCGAACTGGCTTCCGCCAGATTCGGCCACTGTTTTTTCATTGTGTTGATGACGCCGGTTGACGCTTTATCTGCCGTGAGGGCCTGTTCAAACTGCTGTAGATAGCGACGGGTAAAGTCGATAGCGCCGGTACCTGCTGGCGGTGTCCCCAGGTAGTGGCCCGGAATAACGTGTTCGGGCTTAAGGGCTGCCATGCTATCCAGCGTCTGCTGCCACTGTTTGCGGCTTTCCGGCGTTTGGGTATCTGCCGTCCAGACGTGAATGCCCCATGAGACGCCCGTGCCGCCGAGGATGGTTTTTGCGGATGGGATCCAGACATACGCCGCATAGCTCTCAGGCTCTTCAATATTCACTCTCTCACCGTCAATCATAAAGGTGGTTGAGGCAAGCACTTGCGGCACGTAGAGCTGCGTCGGCGCGCCGTCTTTCATCTGTGGCCCCCAGAAGGCGAGCTTCGCGTCTTTTGTGGCCTTGATATGGTCCACCACCTGTTGCGTGGCGACAACTTTGGCATTAGGGAAGGCTTTCACCAGCGGTTGCAGGCCGAAATAGAAATCCGGATCGCCGGAAGTGATCACGATTTTGTTCAGCGTTTTACCGCTGTGGCGAATTTTTTCTACCAGCGCTTCGCCATCTTTCACGCTGAACTGGGCGTCAAACAGTACCGCCTCTTTCGGGCCAGACACCAGGGTGGAAGAAACGGCAAAAATGCCTTTTTCCTGCGGGTTGTACGTATCAACGGTCAACGGCGCGGCAAAGACGGCCGGAGTGAAAAGGGTTGTCAGCAAAGCAAGGCGGGCGATGGTCATGGTCATCTCTCTGTTCTTCAGGAAAGTCTCTATTGTACGGATCTCTTCATTTGCCAGAATTCCTGAAACAGGAGATGCTTAGTTTCATAAATCGAGCAAATGGAGGTCAAAATGGATCGCGTTATTGCCGCCCAGGTGTACAACCGCATCTGTGAGCTGGGGAGTTTAAGCGCGGCGGCGCGGGAGCTGGGGATCTCCCGTCCGATGGTGAGCCGTTATCTGGAGCAGATGGAGAAGTGGGCCGGGGCGCGGCTGGTGAACCGCTCCACCCGCAAGCTGACGCTGACGGCGGCGGGAGAGAAGGTCCTGCAAAAGACGCGTACGCTCTCGCAAATTTCTCAGGAAATTGAAGATCAGTCAGTGAAGGATTTACCCTCAGGTACGCTTCGCGTCGCCTGCGCGCATTTCACCGCGATGCAGATTATCGCTCCGGTGCTGCCCGATCTGTTGCAGCGTTACCCTCAGCTGCGCATTGAGCTGGATGTTAATAACCATCCGGTAAGCCTGGTGGGCGAGCGAATTGACGTGGCGATCCGCATCACCGATAACCCCGAACCGGGCATGATCGCCCGCCGACTGGGAGAGTGTCGGTCCGTACTTTGCGCTTCGCCGCACTACCTTGCCAGCCGGGGCGTTCCAGAGCAGCTGGAGGACTTAGCACGGCACAACTGCCTGCATTACAGCTTTTTTGCCGGTCAGTCGTGGCGTTTTTTGACGCCCGAAGGGGAGCCGATCACGACGGCGGTCAGCGGCAATCTCAGCGCCAGCATCTCGTCACTGCTGATGGAGGCGGCGATAAACCACTGTGGTATTGCCATGCTGCCCGAGCGCGAGGCCGACGCGGCGCTAAGGCAGGGCAGCCTGGTGCCGGTGCTCAGCGCCTTTACGCCAAAACCGATCGGTATTTTTGGTATTTATCAGTCGCGAGACTATCAGCCTGCGGCGCAGCGTGTGTTCCTCGACGCGCTGGCAAACCACCTTGCCACGCGCTCGGACTAATCTGTCTTCCCTGCAAAATGGATTATGCGTCCTATACTTATCCCTTTGTAAGCCAAAAGGAGAGCAAGAATGACGATTCATAAGCACGGTTCAGCACACTGGTCTGGCGACATCAAACGCGGCAAAGGGACGGTCTCAACAGAAAGTGGCGTCCTTAACCAGCAACCTTACGGCTTTAACACCCGCTTCGAGGGCGAAAAAGGGACCAACCCGGAAGAGCTGATTGGCGCAGCGCACGCGGCCTGTTTCTCTATGGCCCTGTCGCTAATGTTGGGCGAAGCGGGTTATACCGCCGATTCCATCGATACCACGGCGGATGTCTCGCTGGATAAAACCGACAGTGGTTTTGCCATCAGCAAAGTGGCGCTGCAAAGCAAGGTGACGGTACCGGGTATCGATCCTCAGCAGTTCGACGGCATTATTCAGAAAGCGAAGGCGGGTTGTCCGGTGTCGCAGCTGTTGAAAGCCGAAATCACGCTGGATTACAAACTGAACTGATATCAGGCCGGGCAAATGCCCGGCTAACCTTTCACCGACGCAGGGAAGACCTCGGCAAGCCACGCAATAAACACTCTCAGGCGATGTGTTAAATGCCGACTCTGTGGATAGACCACGTGAAAAGGATACGCCTTAGGACGCCAGTCGCTCAGGATCTCTACCAGCGCGCCCGTTTCCAGATGCGCTCTCGCAGCATAGCCAAACGTCTGAATAATCCCTAAACCCGCCAGCGCCGCGGCCAGGTGTGCGTTGCTTTCATTGACTCCAAGATGGTGCGGAACGCTGATCTCCAGCGGTTCACCCCGATCGAGGAACCGAAACGGGAATGCGCGTCCGGTAACGGGGGAAAGGTAGCTAATCAGCTTATGGCCGTTGCGCAGCTCCTGCGGATAGGCAGGGATGCCGTGAGTCTTAAGATAGCCCGGCGTCGCGCAGGCTATCATCCGGGCGTCACCGATATGCCGGGCGATAAGTGAAGAGTCATCCAGCGGGCCGCCGCGGATCACGCAGTCTACGTTTCCACTGATTAAGTCTACCGGACGGTCGGCTACCCCCAGGTTGATGCGCAGGTCCGGGTAGCGCTGAAAAAAATCCGGCAGCAGGGGGATCAACACGTCCCGGGCGGTTGACCCCCCCACGTCGATACGCAAATGGCCTTTAGGCGTGCAGCACGATGCGCGAAAGGCGGTATCAATGTCCTCTATATCGATTAATACCCGCAGCGCTTTCTCGTAGTATTCCATGCCTTCTGCCGTCGTGACCACCCGACGCGTAGTACGATGCAGCAGCCGTGTTTCCAGGTGCGCTTCAAGTGATTTTACCAGCTTACTCAGCGTAGCTATCGGCATGTTCAGGGAGTCTGCCGCTCGGGTAAAGCTTCCGGATTCAACCACCCGCGTAAAGGCGCGCATTGCCATTAGATGATCCACACAGATCTCCTCTGATTATTTCCTGCTGTGAAAATTCATTTTCATTTTTGCCCGTTTATCACGAATCCCGCAAGATCTAAAGTCTGCCTGACGCGGGCAAACGCTCCTCTTTTACATCACAACAGAAGGTTATGAGTATGAATACAATGCTTGCAGGAAAAATCGCTCTGGTGACCGGCGGCAGCACCGGTATTGGTCTCGCAACGGCACAGGAGCTGGCGGCGCAGGGAGCGAAGGTCTATATCACCGGACGTCGTCAGGCCGAACTGGATGCCGCGCGGGCAGACATTGGCGCGGCGGCGGAAGCTATCCGCGCGGACGTCTCCAGAATGGCCGATCTGGATGCGGTTTACGCGCAGATTGCTAAAGAAGAAGGACGACTCGATATTCTGTTCGCCAACGCCGGGGGCGGCGACATGCTGCCGCTGGGCGCCATCACCGAGGAGCAGTTTGACCGGATTTTTGCCACCAACGTGCGCGGCGTGCTGTTTACCGTCCAGAAAGCGCTGCCGCTGCTCTCCTCTGGTTCATCCATTATCATCACCGGATCGACGGTTTCAATTAAGGGGACGGCGAATTTTAGCGTCTACAGCGCCAGTAAAGCCGCCGTGCGTAACTTTGCCCGCTCCTGGGCGCTGGACTTACAGGGCCGCGGGATACGCGTCAACGTCGTCAGCCCTGGCCCCGTGAAAACGCCCGGTCTTGGCGATCTGGTTCCCGAAGAACAGCGTCAGGGATTATACGATGCGCTGGCGGCCCAGGTGCCGCTGGGTCGCCTGGGCGCGCCGGGCGAAGTCGGAAAAGCCGTGGCGTTTCTGGCGTCCGATGCCGCCAGCTTTATAAACGCCACGGAGCTGTTTGTCGATGGCGGGATGGCGCAAATCTAGCGGTTACGCCAGCAGCGTACGCTTCGGTCTCCGGCTGCGGGCTGAAGCGGCTGCGGCCGTTCGCATCCTTCAGCTGCCAGCGGGCAGCGGTCGCGGAAGTAGCAGCCATCGGGCAGGCGGCGATTACCGGGGAGATCGGTTTTGCGTAATGCCAGATCTTCGTCCAGCGGTTCTCCGGTACGGGGAACGGAGTCAAGCAGCAGCTGCGTATACGGATGCCGTGGCTTGCCCAGCACCTGGTCCGCCGGACCCAGCTCCACGATCTGCCCCAGATACATTACCGCCACCCGGTCGCTCATGTGACGGACCACCGAGACGTTGTGCGAGATCAGCACGTAGGTCAGATTTCGCTGCTGTTGCAGGGCAACCAGCAAATTGAGGATCTGCGCCTGGACGGAAATATCCAGCGCGCTGGTAGGTTCATCCAGCACGATGATGTCCGGATCCGAAGAGAGCGCCCGGGCAATAGCGATGCGCTGGCGCTGTCCGCCTGAAAACGCATGCGGCAGGCGGTCAAGATATTCCGCCCGAATGCCCACCTGCTGCGCCAGCGTCTCAGCCAGTTGACGACGCTCCCGTTCGCTGCGGCGTTGCTGTATCCACACCGGCTCGGTGATGATGCGCCAGACGGGTAAACGCGGATCGAGGGACGAGAGCGGGTCCTGAAATACCATCTGCATACCGCCTGCCGCATTCGCGCGCTGACAGGCACCGGTACTCGGTTTGAGCATGCCCATCAGCAGCTGCGCCAGCGTGCTCTTTCCACAGCCGGATTCCCCCACAACGCCCAGCGTTTCGCCGCGATGGATCCGGAGATCCATGCCGTTGAGGGCGTGTACCTGCTCCGTCACACGCCCCAGCCAGTTTTTGCGCGCAGGAAAATTCACATGCACGCTATCCAGTTCCAGCAGTACCTCAGACATGGCGTCTCTCCTGTTGTGGGTACCAGCAGGCAGCCTGCTGGCCTTCTGCGCCCGTGGAAATTAAGCGCGGCGTTTCGCTGCATTTCGCTCCGGCAGCAAAACAGCGCTCGCGAAAAGCACATCCGCGCGGGAGGTGGCTGAGGTTAGGCACCGTGCCGGGAATGGCCGGGAGGATCTCGCGCGGTTCACCATTTTCCGGGGCACACCGCAGCAGGCCAATCGAATAGGGATGCACAGGATGGTGGATCAAGGTCTGCGTGCTGCCGCTTTCGATCACGCTGCCCGCGTACATAACGTACATCCGGTCACAAAGCTGCGACACCACCGCCATATCGTGACTGATAAACAGCACCGACGTCCCGCTGGCGCGCGCTTTGTGTTTCAGCAGACGCAGCACCTGACGCTGAACGGTCACGTCCAGCGCGGTGGTCGGCTCATCGGCAATGATCAGCTCCGGCTCGCAGGAGAAGGCAAGGGCGATCATCACCCGCTGGCGCATGCCGCCGGAAAGCTCAAACGGATAGCGATCCATCACCTGTGCCGCATCCGGGATTTGCATCTCGCCCAGCAGGGCGATCGCCTTCTGCTGCGCGTCGCGGCGGGAAAGCGACTGATGCTGGCGGATCACCTCCACCATTTGCCTGCCAATCCGGCGCGTGGGGTTGAGCGCCGTCATCGGCTCCTGAAAAATCATCGCCACCCTGGCGCCGCGCCACTGACGAAGCTGTTTTTCCGACGCGTTCAGGACATCTTCACCGAGCAGCGTGACCCGTCCATGGTGAATATGGTAACTGCCTTCCGGCAGCAGGCGCATCGCCAGCATCGCGGTAACCGATTTTCCCGAGCCGGATTCGCCCACCACGCCGACAATTTCACCCCGGCCAATCTCCAGCGAAACGTGGTTGAGCGCGTGGACGTCACCGCGAAAAATGGGGAAGCTCAGGTGCAAATCTTCAATCGATAATACGGAATCACTCATGACTGCTTCCCTCCTGATTTGGGATCCAGCAGGTCGCGAAGACCATCGCCAAACAGATTAAACCCAACTGCCGTGATCAGAATTGCCGCCCCCGGAAACGCGCAGTACCACCACTGGTCAAGCACGTAGTTACGCCCTACGGCCACCATCGCGCCCCATTCGGCGGTGGGTTGCTGCGCGCCTAATCCAATAAAGCCCAGCGTGGCGGCCATCAGAATGGCGCTGCCGATATCCAGCGACGCCTGTACGATCAGCGGCGGCAGGGCGTTACGCAGGATATGCCAGCTGATCAGGTGCCAGCGCGACGCGCCAAAGGTGCGGGCGGCCTGCACGTAGGTGAACTGGCGCACCACCAGCGTTTGCCCGCGTGCCAGCCGCACGTAAAACGGAATGCGTACAATCGCAATCGCCAGCATCGCGTTAAACAGGCTTGGGCCGAGCGCGGCGGCCAGCGCCATCGTCAGCACCAGCGAGGGGATGGAGAGCATAATGTCCATGATACGCATAATGATGGCGTCGCCGCGTCCGCCGAGTACGCCGGACAAACAGCCGAGCAGAGAACCGATGCCGCCCGCAATCACCACCACCGCCAGCCCCGCCGTGATGGACTGCTGGCTGCCCACCAGCACGCGGCTGAACAGATCCCGGCCCACCTCATCGGTGCCAAACCAGTGCTGGGCTGATGGCGCCTGCAATCGCGCGGTCAGATCCAGCGCGTTCGGATCGTGCGGGACTATCCACGGCGAGACCACCATCATCAGCAGCATCACGATCATAATCACCCCACCGATCAGCGTGAGCGGGCTTTTGCGTAACATCCAGAACAGCTTTGCCCAGTTGATGCGCTGTTTGGCGGTGCTGACGGGGACGGGCGTTTCCTGAGTTAACATCATTCGGCACCTCCGCGCCCGATTCGCGGGTCGATCCACAGATACAGCAGATCCACCACCAGATTGACGAAGACATAGGCCAGCGATACCACGACCGCGAAGCCCATGACGGCAGGGAAGTCCAGCGCCTGAATGGAGGTCACCACCCAGGCTCCCATTCCCGGCCAGGCAAACACGGTTTCGGTAAGGACTGCCCCATACAGCAGATCGCCCAGCGCCAGCCCGAGCACGGTAATGGAGGGGATCATGGCGTTGGGTAAGGCGTAGCGCAGCACGATGTACCAGCCCGGCAACCCGCTCGCGCGGGCGGTACGAATATAATCCTCGCTCAGTTGCTCCAGCATCGCGGAACGCACCTGACGCGCCACAATACCCAGATGCACAAAGGCCAGGGTCAGGGAGGGTAGAATCAGGTGCTGTAGGGCGTTGAAAAACACCTCGCCGTTGCCTTCCAGCAGGGCGTCCAGCAGATAAAAGCCGGTAACGTGGGCAGGCGGATCGAGCCAGTCGTCCAGCCTGCCGCCGCCGGGCAGAATTTGCAGTTGCCCGTAGAACAGAACGATTACCCCCAGTCCCAGCCAGAAGGCAGGCGTCGAGATGCCCGTCATCGCCATCAGTCGCACCAGGTGATCCAGCCAGCGGTTACGGTACACCGCCGATAAAATGCCCAGCGGTACGCCAATCACCAGCGCCAGCAGCAAAGAGCAGAAGGCCAGCTCCAGCGTGGCGGGGAAAAAGGCTTTCAAATCTTCCGCAACGGGGCGACCGGTGCGAATGGAGGTGCCCAGATCGCCGTGCGCCAGCGCCTCTACATAGCGGCCAAACTGAATATAGAGTGGTTGATCCAGCCCCAGCTGCTGGCGGATGCCCTGCACGATTTCATCGCTGGCGCGGTCACCGGCCAGCAGGCGGGCCGGATCGCCGGGGATCAGGTGTGAAATAATAAAAGTAATAATACAGACACCGGCCACCACCAGGATTAACCCCCAGCAGCGCTGGCGCACGATGCTCCAGAACGTCATACACTTCCCCCCGGCGTGGGCCGTTACTTACTCATGGTGGCGATGTTAAAGACCTGCTCAAGCATCGGATTAAAGGTGAAGCCTTTGACCTCTTTGTTCATCGCCAGCTGGTAGTTCTTCTGGAACAGATAAACGTAAGCCGCCTCGTCAATCACCACTTTCTGCGCCTGCTGGTAATCTTTGGTGCGTTCCGCCTGATCGGTGGTTTTCAGTGCCGCCTGCAACAATGCATCGACCTCTTTGTTCTCATAGAATGAGCGGTTACCCGGCAGCCCTTTTTTGTCCGATTCGAACCAGTAGTTCATGAACATGTACGGGTCAGCGAAGTCCGGGCTCCAGTTACCAATCGCAATGTCATAATCACCTTTGCCGACGCGGTCGCGCATGGTGGCGTTCGCCAGTTTCTCGAGCTTGACGTTAATCCCCAGCTTGCCCAGGCTCGCCTGCGTGGAGAGGGCGATAGGCTCCCAGTTCGGGTCGTTATCGGAGTAGAGGAACGTCAGGCTGGCCGGTTTATCGTTGACTTTCTCCAGCGCCGCTTTGGCCTTAGCCTCGTCAAAGCTGTACTGCATGGCGTTCGCATCGAAGCCCCACATGCCCTCCGGGATCGGGCCGCGCATCTGCTTGCCGTTCCCGCTGAGAATGCCTTTCACCATCCCCTGATAATCGGTGGCCCAGGAGACCGCGCGGCGCAAATCCACCTGATTCATCGGAGGCTTACTGTTGTTCAGATAGAGGTAGGTCACCCGCAGGGACGGGTATTCCGCCACGGCCACTTTGCCTTCCTGCTTCAGAGCAGCAAGCTGATCCACCGGCAGGGCGTCGGCGATATCCAGATCGCCACGGGAAAGTTGCAGGCGACGCGAGGCGCTTTCACCGATAATCTTCACCGAGACGCGCTTGAAGTGCGGCTTTTCACCCGGCCAGTGTGGGTTGGGCACCATCACCAGCTGCTGACCTTTCCGCCAGCTTTTCAGCATAAACGGTCCGGAACCCGCGGTGTTTTGCGCCAGGAAACCGCGCGCGTCGTCGGCGGCATTGGCTTTCAGCACCGCCGGGTTGACGATCGACGCGCCGTCATTGGCCAGCGTGTAGAGGAACGGGGCGAACGGCTGGCTGAGGGTGAATTTCACCGTATGCTCATCCACCGCGTCCACTTTCAAATCTTTCGGGAACGCTTCGGAAGGTCCCTGATTAATTTTCAGCAGACGTTCAAACGACAGCTTGACCGCTTCGGCGGTCACCGGCGTGCCGTCGGAGAATTTTGCATTATCTGCCAGGGTGAACGTCCACTCTTTCTGGTCGTCAGACGCCTTCCAGCCCGTCGACAGATCGCCTTCCACCTCCGTGGTGCCAGGCTTGTATTTCACCAGACGCTGGTACGAGGGGTAGGTCACCGTCCAGTCGTTGTTATCGATAGTGACCGCCGGATCCAGCGTTTGCGGATCGGCAGCTTTCCCAATCACCAGCATATCTTTTGGCACCGCCGCCAGCGCGAGAGGGGCGCTCAGGGCGAGCGTAGCGGCAATCAGGGTTGTAAGCAGCGTAGTTTTCATGGCCGGGCTCCAGAATTAGAGTGAGTGTGTGGTCGGATAACAGGCGAACTGGTCATCTAACAGCGGGTAGCTGGCGGCGTTCGGCAGTTCGAAATGCCACCACTCGCTGCTGATGCCCACAAAACCGCCGCCGTACATCACGGCGTTCAGGAGCAGACGATTTCGCTGCGCCTCGGGCGGAACGGAAGGGTGCCAGGCATGAGAACGGTCGTGCATTTCGTCAAACCCGGCGCCCATATCCAGCACGTTGTCGTGTTCATCCATCAGCGTGACGTCAATGGCGGTGCCCCGGCTGTGGTTAGAGCCAATTGCGACATCCACCACGTATTCCGGATTGGGGCAGGCATCCCAGAGTTGCGACTGCGCCTGCTGGGGGCGGTAGGCGTCGTAAACCACCAGCTTCAGACCGGCCAGCGCGGCGATGCTGATCGCTTTCGCCAGCGCGGTGGCGGCATCCGTATGCAACAGGCACGCGGCGTGCTGGTAGATCGGGCGGCCAGTGATGTTATCGGCGGTCGCGTATTTCAGATCGATATGCAGCGTGGGGAAGGTTTTCGCCACATCAATCAGTTGACTCTCTTCAGGCATAGCTCCGCTCCTTTAGCGTTCAAATTGACCAAACTCTTGCTGTAGTTGTCGGTTGATTGCCAGACGTTCCGGCAGCGCATCGCCCAGCGCCTCCACAACGCCCGACAGCAGCAGGTTGAAGAGACAGCTCACCGGCGCCAGCGAATCCCAGAAATGGCCGGTATCGGTCTTCACCTGGAGTAAATCAATCGGATAATCCCGAGCCCACGGGCACCAGATATCGGTGATCAGCGCCATCGCCAGGCCTTTTTCGCTCGCCACGCGGCAGTACTGGCGGGCAATGGCGGAGTAGGCGCGGGTATCCGTCAGCACGATATACGGGTTCGCAAAGCCGGAGTTAAGCGACTCCACCCAGCTACCGGAGAGCCCTTCGGAATAGCTCACCCGCGGGCGCAGATACTCCAGATGGCTGAAGAATGCATTGGCGATCCCGCGCGTGGACTGGATCCCCAGCACGAAAACGGCGTCGGCATGGGTAAGTTGCTGGACCACCTGCCTGAACGTTTCGCTTTGCGCCAGCTGGTAAACATGGGCAATGGCGTCCACCTCCAGCGACAGGGAGTGCTGAAGGCGATCCGACAGCGGCTGTTGCTGCTTCCAGGAGTCGAGACGCTCGTTAATGCCCCAGGGCTGGTGGGGATTGCGCAGGCTTTTTTTGGCGTCGTCCAGGTTGCGATAGCCCAGCTTGCGCAGAAAGCGTCCGACGGTGATCCCGCTGGTTGCCGTGGCCAGCGCCACGCTCTCTGCCGTTTCAAAGGGGATCTGCCCGACGTGCGCCAGCATCCAGCTTGCCACCCGTTTTTCGCTCGGGGTGAGCTGGCTAAAGGTCGCTTCGATACGGCTCAACACCTCAGGTTTGGTCGTCATACCGCCTCGCTGTTAACTGGCTGTCAAAGTCCGGGTTTCTGTTACCGGATTAACAATGCAGGACGCGTGCCATGTTCACATTGCGGCGAAAACGCGCTGTGCAGCAAAGTTAATGCAATATTTGTTTAACAGATGCTCAACATTTGTGCAGCGTAGTTCACTTTTGGTGCAGTGTCCGGCACGAGCGGTATCTATTTGGTGAATACGTCAGCCTCTTCACATTTTTTGGTAAGATGAACGCTCTGTGGATAAGGGAGGGAGCCTCACATGGCTAATTTGCCCTGGCGGGTCAGCGTGCGCCTGATGGCTCTCGCAAAAAAAATAGCGATGGTCATCGGGATCATTGTGCTCGTGCTGCTGGCGGTGCGGGTTTATCTTTCGCAGCAGGGGCCGGCTCTGCATCACTGGCACACCTGGCGGGCTGACGAAATGTCCGTGCAGGAGATGGATAACGCGACCTTCGCAGCGTATGTCGCGCGGGAAAACGCCATCTTCACCGCTCTCGACGCTGAGGTGACGGCGAATGTCACACCCGCAGAGCGCACGCCGCTGAACCGTTATTACCGCCAGAGTCTGGTGTGGCCAGGACACTTTTCCCCGGATGCAAATCGGTCGTTCGTGCTGATGCCTGCCGGAAAGCCGCGCGGGGCGGTGGTATTGCTGCACGGTCTGACGGACTCGCCCTACAGCGTCAGGCATCTGGCAGAGAATTATCAACAGCACGGCTTTGTGGCCGTAGTGCCTCGTTTGCCCGGACACGGCACGGCGCCGGGTGCCCTGACAGACGTTGACTGGGAGGCGTGGCTGGCCGCATCGCGCCTTGCGGTTCGTGAAGCGACACGCCTGACGGGGAACGATCTCCCCCTGCATCTGGTGGGCTACTCCAACGGCGGGGCGCTGGCGATGAAATACGCCCTCGACGCTCTTGATGCGCCTGAACTGCGTAAACCTCAGCAGATCGTTTTGCTCTCACCGATGATTGGCGTCACGGCGTTTGCGCGCTTTGCCGGATTCGCCGGGCTACCGGCTATGTTACCGGCGTTTGCCAAAGCCGCGTGGCTCAACATTTCGCCGGAATATAATCCTTATAAATACAATTCGTTCCCGGTGAATGCAGCACGTCAGTCCTGGCTGCTTACCCAGGCGCTGCATGAGCAGATAAACCGCGATGTTCATGATCACAAACTGGCGCAGCTTCCGCCGGTGCTGGCGTTTCAGTCGGTCATGGATTCAACGGTCAGTACCCGCGCCGTGGTTAGCGGGCTGTTTGACCAGCTTCCGGCAAACGGCAGCGAACTGGTAGTTTTTGATATCAACCAGGCCGGGAGTTTCCGTCCACTGTTCAGGCCATCATCCTGGACGGCGGTGGCTGACCTGCTGCCCGAGGCAAAAAGGCGTTACAGTGTCACAATTGTGACCAATGCCAGCCCCGACAGGTTTGATATGGTGGCAAAGACAACGCCAGCGGGTAGCACCCGGGAAACGGTGATGCCGCTGTCTGTCGCGTATCCGCAGGAGGTTTATTCCCTGTCGCATGTTGCTATTCCGTTCCCGCCTGATGACGATCTGTATGGCCGCTATCCTGAGGTGAAAAACCACTACGGTATCAGCCTGGGGACGATAGCCCTGTGGGGAGAAACATCGGTTCTGAGCGTCGGCAAAGATGCGCTGATGCGGGTGACGTCGAATCCGTTCTACGATTATATGCAGACGCGGATCGACAGCCGTATCGGGGAGAATTAAGCCCGACGTGGAATAGATTAGGTCACACCGGGGAACTGTGTTAAACAGTACCGTTCAGGCATATACCCCATACCGGACCCCGTTTCTGTGCTGACAACTCTTATTTATCGAAGCCAGCTGAGCTTAACCTGCACCTCCGCAGCGTTAAGCGCGCTGGTTGAACAGGCCAGGATCCGTAATACGGAGCAGGGCATCTCAAGCATTCTTCTCTCCCGTGGACGTGACGTTCTGCAAATTCTCGAAGGCACGGAACAGCGCGTCGTCGCGCTTTTTAACACCATCCGTGCGGATGACCGGCATACCGGCGTGGTGGAGCTGATGCGCGATTACGGCCCGCGCAGACGTTTCGAAGACGTGGGAATGCTGCTGTTTGACCTGGACGTTCAGACCCCGAAAGCGGTTCTGGCGTCGGTTCTGCATTACAGCAAGCTGGAAAGCTATCTGACTTCTGAGGATCGGGTCTTCAAATTTATTCAGACCTTTATCACCGGCAAAACCGCTATCCCACCCGCTTCGGACTATGAGCCTGATAAATGGACGCTTTCGCGAGAGCGCGCGCCGTTTGGTAAAGGGTTAGGTCTGCTGGCGGGACAGCCCTGCCAGTTTGCGCTGCAACCCATTGTCGAGCCGTCCGAAGGCAAAATCAGTTCTCTCGAAGCGCTTATACGCGGAAACGACGGCGGCAGCCCGGAGCATTTCTTCCGTAGTCTCGATCGTGAACAGATTTACGAAGTCGACCTGCAAACCAAAGCCTGGACCTTTGCGCTGGCGCAAAAGCTCGGCATCGGCAGCCACAAACTGGCGGTGAACCTGCTGCCAATGTCGCTGGTTAACGTGCCGGGCTCGGTAGAGTTCCTGGTAACGCAGATCAAAAAGCACAATCTACAGCCTGAGCAGGTGGTCATTGAAGTCACTGAGAGCGAGATGATTTCCGGCTTCAACCAGTTTAACAGCGCCATTAAACAGCTGCGCGCGGAAGGGGTTGGGCTGGCGATAGATGATTTTGGTTCCGGCTATGCTGGTCTTTCACTGCTCACGCGGTTTCAGCCGGATAAGCTCAAAATCGACAGAGAGATCGTCAGCGATATCCACCTGAGCGGGCCCAAGCAGGCGATTGTGAAGTCGATAATCAGCTGCTGCACCGATCTGGAGATTACGCTGGTCGCAGAAGGCATTGAGAAGATAGAAGAGTGGTGCTGGCTTGAATCCGTCGGTATTCGCCGCTTCCAGGGCTTTTTGTTCGCCCGCCCGCAGCTCAATGGCGTAGGTGATATCCATTGGCCCCATCGGGTGGGTTAAGCAAATTTTCCCTCGCCATATTTCCCCGACACCTTGCCTGTGCTTAAATAGCTAAACCGGTTTAACATGATTTAGCTAAGAAGGTGATATGGAGACGATCTGGGTACTTGGCGATGCCGTGGTGGATCTGTTGCCCGACGGAGAGGGCAAACTGCTGCAATGTCCTGGCGGCGCACCGGCCAATGTCGCGGTAGGGGTTGCGCGTCTGGGCGGCAGAAGCGCCTTTATAGGCCGGGTGGGCGACGACCCCTTCGGGCGTTTTATGCAAAAAACGCTTGCGGATGAGCAGGTTAATACAGAATGGCTGCGCCTGGACCCGCAGCATCGCACCTCCACGGTGGTGGTGGATCTCGATAACGACGGTGAACGTTCCTTTACCTTTATGGTTCGCCCGAGCGCTGATTTATTCCTCGACTCTGCCGATCTCCCGCCATTCCGCGCCGGGGAGTGGCTGCACGTCTGCTCTATCGCGCTCAGCGCCGAACCCAGCCGTTCCGCGACGTTTCAGGCGATGTCCGCTATCAGACTGGCGGGGGGATTTGTCAGCTTTGACCCCAATATCCGCGCCGATCTCTGGCATGATGAAGTCGAGCTGCGTCAGTGTCTTGAGCGGGCATTAGCCTGTGCAGATGTGGTGAAAATTTCGTTGGAAGAGCTGGCGTTCTTAACCGGAAATGCGCAGGTCCATGAGGGGCTGGCGGCGCTGATGCGCACCTGTCCGGCCAGGCTGGTGCTGGTGACGCAGGGAAAAGAGGGCGTAACCGCCTGGCAGAAAGGCGCGTTGACGCACTATCCTGCATCACCCGTGGAATGCATTGATACCACCGGCGCGGGGGATGCTTTCGTCGCCGGGCTGCTGTTCGGTCTGGCTCGTGATGGCCAGGCCCGTCTTTCAGAGGTCATCACGCTGGCGCAGCGCTGTGGGGCGCTGGCGACAACCGCAAAAGGGGCAATGACCGCGCTGCCTTATCATCACGAACTGTAATTCACCTCTCCAGGCCACCGGTCGGCGGCCTGAATTGTCGCCTCGATCACACTTACTAAAACGGTTTAGCAAAAAACGTTGCCGATCCAAAATTCAACGGTTTAGTATCATCAGCCTAAACCGGTTTAGCAATTTAGCACTTTCACCGATAGTTATTAGGGATGCGACAAAATGTATAAAAAACGCAGACTTGCCGTGATGATAGGCATGCTGGCCGGGAGTACCTCTGTTTTTGCCCAGACGGATATGACACGTATCGAAGCGCGCCTGGCGGCGCTGGAGCAGCGTTTGCAGGAGGCGGAAACCCGCGCGCAGGTTGCTGAAAAGCGCGCCACGGCAGCGGAACAGAAAACACAGCAGCTGGTGGCTGCGCAGCAGGAAGCGCAAACCTCCACACAGGCGGTGGCGCAACGTACCACGGTGCTGGAAGAAAAAGCCGACCGGACAGGCGGTTTTGAATTTCACGGTTACGCCCGTTCCGGCCTGCTGATGAACGACGCGGCCTCCAGCAGCAAAAGCGGCCCTTATCTGACGCCCGCCGGGGAAACGGGCGGGGCCATCGGGCGTCTGGGGAACGAAGCGGATACCTACGTTGAGCTGAATGTTGAGCACAAACAGACGCTGGAGAATGGTGCGACGACGCGCTTTAAGGCGATGCTGGCCGACGGCCAGAAAACCTATAACGACTGGTCGGCAGACAGCAGCGACCTGAACATTCGTCAGGCCTTTGCCGAGCTGGGCAATTTGCCAGACTTTACCGGTGCGCTGAAGGGCAGTACCTTCTGGGCGGGTAAGCGTTTTGACCGCGACAACTTCGACATTCACTGGCTGGATTCCGACGTGGTGTTTCTCGCCGGGACCGGCGGCGGCGTCTACGACGTGAAGTGGAACGATACGCTGCGCAGTAACTTCTCCCTTTATGGCCGTAACTTCGGCAGCGAAGAGGAGATCGACAACAACGTTCAGAACTACATCCTCAGCATGAATCACTTCGCCGGGCCGGTGCAGATGATGGTCAGCGGCTTACGGGCAAAAGATAATGACGACCGTAAGGACAGCAACGGCGATCCGATTAAAACCGACGCGGCCAATAACGGGGTACATGCGCTGGTTGGTCTGCATAACGAGAGCTTCTACGGCCTGCGGGAAGGTTCCGCCAAAACGGCTCTGCTTTACGGCCACGGTCTGGGCGCCGAGGTGAAAAGCATTGGTTCAGACGGCGCGCTGCTGTCAGAAGCCGATACCTGGCGTTTTGCAAGTTACGGTGTCACGCCGCTGGGCGGTGGCTGGCACATTGCGCCCGCCGTGCTGGCGCAAAGCAGTAAGGACCGCTACGTGAAGGGCGACAGCTATGAGTGGGTCACGCTCAATACGCGTCTGATCAAAGAGGTGACCCAGAATTTCGCCCTCGCGTTCGAAGGCAGCTATCAGTACATGGATTTAAGCCCGGAAGGCTACAAGGATCGCAATGCGGTTAACGGTAGCTTCTACAAGCTGACCTTCGCCCCGACGTTAAAGGCGGGCAAAATTGGCGATTTCTTCAGCCGTCCGGAGCTGCGCCTGTTCGCCACCTGGATGGACTGGAGCAGCAAGCTGGATAACTACGCCAGCGATGATGCCTTTGGCAGCAGCGGCTTCAACGCGGGCGGGGAATGGAACTTTGGGGTGCAGATGGAAACCTGGTTTTAACCCTTCACGCTCCCGCATCGCGGGGGCGTTTCGAACACCATAAAAGAGGTCAGGAAGAGGTATCTATGGATTTTAATCATATTGCGCGCGAGCTTATTCCGCTGCTCGGTGGCAAAGAGAACATTGCCAGCGCGGCACATTGCGCCACGCGCCTTCGTCTGGTGCTGGTCGATGATGCGCTTGCCGACCAGCAGGCTATCGGCAAGGTTGAAGGCGTGAAAGGCTGTTTTCGAAACGCCGGGCAGATGCAGGTGATCTTCGGCACCGGGGTGGTGAATAAGGTTTACGCCGCGTTTATTCAGGCGGCAGAGATTAGCGAGTCCAGTAAATCGGAAGCGGCGGATATTGCGGCCCGCAAGCTGAACCCGTTCCAGCGTATCGCGCGTCTGCTCTCCAACATCTTCGTGCCGATTATCCCGGCGATCGTGGCCTCGGGTCTGCTGATGGGCCTGCTGGGGATGGTTAAAACCTACGGCTGGGTTAATCCGGATAACGCGCTCTATATCATGCTGGATATGTGCAGCTCGGCGGCGTTTATTATTCTGCCGATCCTGATTGGCTTCACCGCCGCGCGGGAGTTTGGCGGCAACCCGTATCTGGGGGCAACGCTCGGCGGCATTCTGACTCATCCGGCGCTGACCAACGCCTGGGGCGTAGCGTCCGGCTTCCACACCATGAACTTCTTCGGTCTTGAAATCGCCATGATTGGCTATCAGGGAACCGTCTTCCCGGTGCTGCTGGCGGTGTGGTTTATGAGCATTGTGGAAAAACAGCTGCGCCGGGCCATCCCGGATGCGTTAGATCTGATCCTGACGCCGTTCCTGACCGTCATTATCTCCGGCTTCATTGCGCTGTTGATTATTGGCCCGGCGGGACGCGCGCTGGGCGACGGGATCTCCTTCATTCTTAGCACTCTGATTGCCCACGCGGGCTGGCTGGCCGGGCTGCTGTTTGGTGGGCTCTATTCGGTGATTGTCATTACCGGCATTCACCACAGCTTCCACGCCATTGAGGCCGGACTGCTGGGTAATCCGTCGATTGGCGTTAACTTCCTGCTGCCGATCTGGGCGATGGCGAACGTGGCGCAGGGCGGGGCGTGTCTGGCGGTGTGGTTCAAAACTCGCGATGCCAAAATCAAAGCCATTACCTTACCGTCGGCGTTTTCCGCGATGCTGGGCATCACCGAAGCGGCAATTTTTGGCATCAACCTGCGTTTTGTGAAGCCGTTTATCGCGGCGCTGATCGGTGGTGCGGCGGGCGGTGCCTGGGTGGTGTCGGTGCATGTCTACATGACCGCCGTTGGCCTGACGGCGCTTCCCGGCATGGCGATTGTCCAGGCCAGCTCGCTGCTCAACTATATAATCGGCATGGTGATTGCCTTTGGCGTGGCGTTCACCGTCTCTCTGCTGCTGAAATATAAAACGGACTCTGAATAATGACCTTATCTTCCCGCTGGCCTGCCGTGTTGCAGGCCGTTATGCAAGGCCAGCCGCGTGCGCTGGCGGACAGCCACTATCCGCAGTGGCATCCCGCACCGGTGACAGGGCTGATGAACGATCCGAACGGGTTTATCTGGTTTGCCGGGCGCTACCATCTGTTTTATCAGTGGAACCCGCTGGGCTGCGATCATCGCTACAAGTGTTGGGGGCACTGGAGCTCAGCAGATCTGGTGCACTGGCAGCACGAGCCAATGGCGCTGATGCCTGACGAAGAGTATGACCGCAATGGCTGTTACTCCGGCAGCGCCGTGGATAACAACGGCGTGCTGACCCTGTGCTATACCGGCAACGTTAAGTTTGACGATGGCGGCCGCACCGCCTGGCAGTGTCTGGCGGTGCAAAATGACGATGGCACGTTTGCCAAACTGGGACCGGTGTTGCCCCTGCCGGACGGGTACACCGGGCACGTCCGCGATCCGAAAGTATGGTGGCATGACGGGCTGTGGTACATGGTGCTCGGCGCGCAGGATCGACAGCAGCGCGGCAAGGTGCTGCTGTTTACGTCAGCCGATTTACACACCTGGGCGTCCTGCGGCGAAATCGCCGGTCACGGCGTCAACGGACTCACGGACGCGGGCTATATGTGGGAGTGCCCGGATCTGTTTGAGCTTGATGGCACACACGTCTTGATCTGCTGCCCGCAGGGGCTGGCGCGCGAACCGCATCGCTATCTCAACACCTATCCGGCCGTCTGGATGCGTGGGGTATTTGATTATCAAACGCCTGCATTTGCGCACGGCGAGCTGCATGAGCTTGACGCCGGTTTCGAATTTTACGCGCCGCAAACCACGGTGGCAGAAGATGGCCGCCGCATCCTCATCGGCTGGATGGGCGTGCCGGACGGCGAAGAGATGCTCCAGCCTACGCGGGCGCACGGCTGGATCCACCAGATGACCTGTCCTCGCGAGCTGCGCTACCGCGACGGTAAGCTCTGGCAAACCCCGGTTCGTGAGCTGGAAACGCTGCGCGAGGATGAACATCACTGGCAGGGACGCGCCAGCGATGCCCCGGTGCTGGCGGGAGCGCGTCTTGAGTTCGAACTGAGCGCATCGAGCGTGAACGTGGATTTTGCCGGCGCGTTGCGGCTGATTGTGGATGATGAGGGGATCCGCCTGGAACGCGCCAGTCTGAAAACCACAGACACGCTGACCCGCTACTGGCAGGGCAATGTTCATCATTTACGCGTGCTGTGCGACTGTTCCAGCGTCGAAATTTTCATCAATCACGGTGAAGGCGTCATGAGCAGCCGCTATTTTCCTGACCATCCGGCCCAGGTACGCTTCGAAGGTGCGTCCGATATCACATTACGCTACTGGTCGCTGCGCAGCTGCATGATAGAATAGAGGTTTTGGCAGCCGGATCTAAGTCGTTGTGAGAAAAACAAAACGCGTCACCATTAAAGATATCGCGGAGCTCGCGGGGGTATCAAAAGCCACCGCCAGCCTGGTTCTGAACGGCCGCAGCAAAGAGCTTCGGGTGGCGGAGGAGACACGCGAGCGTGTGCTGGCGATTGCCAAAGAACATCATTATCAGCCCAGCATTCACGCCCGTTCGCTGCGGGACAACCGCAGCCACACCATTGGTCTGGTGGTGCCGGAAATCACCAACTACGGGTTTGCCGTTTTTTCTCATGAGCTGGAGACCCTCTGCCGCGAGGCGGGTGTTCAGCTGCTGATCTCCTGTAGCGATGAAAATCCCGGCCAGGAGACTGTGGTGGTCAATAACATGGTGGCCCGCCAGGTGGACGGGCTGATTGTCGCCTCCAGCATGCTCAACGACGCGGACTATCAAAAGCTGAGCGAACAGTTGCCCGTTGTACTCTTTGACCGTCATATGAACGACAGTTCTCTGCCGCTGGTTCTCACCGATTCAATTACCCCAACCGCCACACTGGTGGCCGACATCGCGCGCCAGCATCCGGATGAGTTCTACTTCCTCGGCGGTCAGCCGCGGCTTTCCCCGACGCGTGACCGTCTTGAAGGGTTTAAGCAGGGGCTGCGTGACGCTGGCGTCGAGTTACGTCCGGAGTGGATCATTCATGGTAATTACCATCCGAGCTCCGGCTACGAAATGTTTGCCGAGCTTTGCGCACGCCTGGGCCGCCCGCCAAAAGCCCTTTTTACCGCCGCCTGCGGTCTGCTGGAAGGGGTGTTGCGCTATATGGGGCAACATAATCTGCTGCAAAGCGATATGCGTCTGGCCAGCTTTGACGATCACTATCTCTATGATTCTCTAACCATTCCTGTCGATACCGTTCGTCAGGATAACCGCCAGCTCGCCTGGCACTGCTTTGATCTGATTGGCAAACTGATTGAAGGGGAAACGCCGGAGCCGATCCAGCGTAAGCTGGATGCCACCCTGCAACGGCGATAAAAGGCCGTAGAGTGACAGGGTAACGTCTGAGGGTGACATCAATAACTTTAATTAATTAAAGATTGGATTCAGCCGATAACCAAAGGGAAATTATATCCCTGAGGTGTGTTATGTCGTTGAAAAAATCATCCCTGATTATCCTGTTTTCCCTGCTTTTCTTCTTTGTGGCCAGCACTATCACCAGCGTTGGGCTCATCATTAAAAGTAATACTTCGCTGGATAATGTGAACAAAGAAATTCAGGTGGTTCTGTCCATTATTGATCCCATTAACCACAGCCGAACCCTGCGGGTCAGGGTTATGGAGTATGTGAAAATGGTGGAAGCGGGGGACGCTACCGACCCGTCTGCGAAACTGGCCTCGGTTAAAGAGGCGCTGACCAAAGCCGATAGTGCATTTTCGGCGTTTATGGCCTCGCCGCGTTTGCCGGACGAAGCCCCGCTGGTCACTGCCTACCAGGAGGCGTGGCAAAACTACCGTAACCAGGGACTGGCGCCTCTCATCGCCGCTGCCGCCGCTCACGATGTGTCGCGGTTCAACGCTCTTATTCCCGTGGTGTCTCAACTCGATCGCCAATATGAAATTGTGCTCGATCAGGTTCTCTCCGTTCACCAGAAGTACGCCAAAACGCTGAACGAGGATGCGAGCCATAATTTCGTGTCGGGTCTGGTTATTATCGCCTGCATTGCGGTGCTGTTCGTGGTGGTGATCTTCGCCGTCAGCCTGCTGATGAAACGCGTGGTCTTTGCGCCGGTGAACCTGGCGCGCGAGCACTGTCGCCAGATTGCGGCCGGGAAGCTGGACGTACCGGTACCGATCAAGCGTGATTCCGGGAATGAAATCGATCACCTGATGTCCTCGATGGAGCAGATGCGCCAGGCGCTGCTCTCCACCATTTCTCAGGTGCGCGATGCCAGCCACACTGTGACGCATGCGGCGCAGGAAATTGCCTCCGGCAATATCGACCTGGCCTCCCGTACCGAGCAACAGGCTTCGGCCCTGACCCAGACGGCCGCCAGCATGGAAGAGCTGAGCGCGACGGTGGCGAATAACACCGACAACGTTTTCCAGGCCGGTAAGCTGGTGCAGGATGCCGTGAAAAATGCCCATACCGGTGAAGCGGTAACCCGTGAAGTCATCGAAACGATGAATACTATCGCGTCCAATTCGAAGCGTATTGAAGACATCACCAGCGTCATCAACAGCATTGCTTTCCAGACTAATATTCTGGCGCTAAACGCGGCCGTTGAAGCGGCGCGTGCTGGCGCGCAGGGGCGAGGATTTGCCGTGGTAGCAAGTGAAGTGCGCACCCTGGCACAAAAAAGCGCGGTGGCGGCGAAAGATATCGAAAGCCTTATCGCCCAGTCTGTTTCCAGCGTGAAAAACGGTGCACAACTGGTGAATCGTTCGGGAGAGGTGATTGATTCTATTATCAGCTCTGTGAATAAAGTGCATACGCTGATGGAACAGATTTCGGTTGCCTCAGAAGAGCAGAGCCGCGGGATTGGTCAGGTTGGGCAGGCCGTAACGGAGATGGACGGTGTGACCCAGCAGAACGCGGCGCTGGTGCAGCAATCCGCCGCCGCCGCGGCCTCGCTGGAGGAGCAGGCGCAGCAGCTGTCCCAGAGTATCTCGAGCTTTAGTTTGCCTGCTACGGCGTGATGTTCAGAGAGGCTCCTGAGGGAGCCTTTTTAATGTCTGCATGTAGCCGCTGCACAATCTCCTTCAGCCATTACTGTTATCCGTACAAAGCCGCTATGACATAAATTTTATCTTTCCCCGGCAATATTTCTGTTCCTCATCCGTCTACCTCATCAGAGACCATAATCATTCAACATAAACGAGGTACACATGAGAAATTTTGATATGCACGGAAAAGGTCACGGGCGTGGTTTGGGCCGCCATCGTATGGGTAAGGGCATCGTGATTGGCGCAGTCCTGTTCGTGGTGCTTGGCCTGCTGGTCATGTCCCTGTGGAACGCGTTGCTCCCGGCCATCCTGGGGGTTAAAGCCATTGGCTTCTGGCAGGCGCTGGGGATCCTGCTGCTGAGCCGCATTCTTTTCGGTGGGCTGGGTTTCCGTCCGGGCATGTTCGGTGCACACCGCCGTATGCACGAACAATGGATGAATATGAGCCCCGAACAACGTGAGGCCTTCATTCAGCAGCGTCGGGCGGGATTTGGGCGCCACGGTCATTGCCGGTGGCACGATGGCCGGGATGAAAAGCGAGATGATAACGGTGCAAAAGCGCCGGAAGCCGAGTGAGCGATATGAAAGCCGGTGAGGCGGGGGAATCATTACTGATCTCGGCACTCAATGCCTGCCGCGCGCGGCTAAAAGCCTTCATTCACGGACGGACTGCGGTTCGTGATGATGTCGATGATATTCTTCAGGAAGTGACCTGGCAGTTGATGAAAGTGGAACAACCGGTCGAGAACGTCGCCGCCTGGCTGTTTCGCGCCGCACGAAATGAGATGATCGACCGGGCGCGAAAAAAGCACGAGGTTTCACTGCCGGGGTACCTGACAGCAGATGACGAAGACTTTCCTGAGCAGGAGATTGCAGAAACGTTATTCGGCGTACCGCAAACGCCGGAGGAAGAGTATCTCAACATGCTGCTATGGGAAGAGTTGGGGCAAGCCCTGTCGGAACTGCCGCCACCTCAGCGCGAGGTGTTTGAAAAAACGGAATTTGAGGGCTACAGCATGAAGATGCTGGCAGAGGAAACAGGCGACAGTGTGCAGGCGTTATTATCCCGCAAACACAAAGCCGTGCGATTTTTGCGTAGTCGCCTCAAGGATATTTATGAAGCGTTGACAGGGCAATAAACTTCGACCACTCTGAAAAACAATATTTTAAAGGGGTCGTTATGCTTCAACGGTTAGCAAAGAAAAAGGTGCTGTTAGTCTCTGCTCTGATGGTTTCAGGGCTGGTCAGGGCAGAGGAGTCGCTTCCGGATGTGGTGAAGCACTTCAGTGAACAGCAGGACATCAAAATCATCAAGAAAATTGACGCCCCCGGCGGCGCGCCAGCGTGGCTGGGGAAATATCAGGACATGGGCGTGACGCTCTTTCTGACCCCTGACGGAAAGCACGTCGTGTCTGGTTATCTTTATGATGAGAAAGGAACCAACCTCAGCGAGGCCTTTTTCCAGAAAGAGATCTACGCCCCGATGGGCCGCGAGATGTGGAAAAAGCTCAATGCGGCGCATCCCCTGAAAGAGGGCGCGGAGAGTGCCCCGCGCAAAGTCTTCGTCTTTGCCGACCCGTTCTGCCCGTACTGCAAGCAGTTCTGGGCTGAAGCGCAGCCGTGGGTGAAGGCTGGCAAGGTTCAGCTCAATACGCTGCTGGTTGCATTTCTTAACCCAAACAGCGGGCGTAACGCCTCCGCGATCCTGAATGCGAAAGATCCGGTGTCGGCCTGGAAAACGTACGAGCTGTCCGGCGGGAAAAAGCTGCCGAAACCTGAAGCTGCGGCTTCCCGGGAAACCGTTGAGATCCTGCAAAATCACCAGACGCTAATGGACAGTCTCGGCGCGAATGCCACACCGGCTATTTATTACCTGAATGAGCAAAACGAACTCCAACAGGTCGTGGGTATGCCAGACGCAAAACAGCTTGAGGCGATGTTCGGGCCGAAGCCGTAAAAGAAAGGCAGAAACAGGACGTTTCTGCCTTTTTTCAGTCAACTACCCCAGCGTCCCCGGAGGTAATTTACTGCCTCCTGCGTCTGCGGCTGGTTAAGATAGTCTTCACGGAACAGGATGGTGCCCTTAACGTCTGGCAGTGAATCGTTGAGGTCGAGCTGTTTTTTCAGCTCCGGTACGCCGCCGTTCACCGTCCAGTCCGGTTCGTTTCTGGAAGGCGCGCCCACTTTGTAGAACGCGATCCCGATATACAGGCGGGTATGGGTCGGTTTCACCACGTCAGCCCACCATTTTGTCAGCACATCGTAACGTGCCGCGTCGCGGGCGAAGGGCCAGTAGATCTGCGGCGCAATGTAATCCAGTAAACCCTGCTGTACCCATTTGCGCGTGTCAGCGTAGGATTCATCATAGGCTGCGGCACCGCGGGTGTCCGAGCCTGCCGGGTCGAAGGAGCGATTGCGCCAGACCCCCGCCGGGCTAACGCCAAATTCGACCTCAGGTTTAGCCTGCTTGATCGCCCTTGAAACCTGCACAATCAACTGCTGCGTATTGTGTCGACGCCAGTCCGCTTTTGACGCAAAACCTTCGCCATAGCGCCTGAAGGTCCAGGCATCATTCAGGGTGGACCCCGGCGTCTCGGTGTAAAAATAGTCATCGAACTGAACGCCGTCGACAGGGTAGTGATTTACCACTTCCATCACCACCTGGGTTATCCAGTCCCGCACGTCGGGAATGCCCGGGTCGAGAACAAAACGATCCCCCGAGGTGCGGATCCACTCCGGATGCTGGACGTACACGCTGGAAGGATGAAGCGACGAGGTGCGGTTAAGCGCGGCGATGGTCGACGGCTTCGTGTTGGTGGAAACGCGGTACGGGTTAAACCAGGCATGAACCTTCATCCCGCGCTTGTGCGCTTCATCCAGCATAAACTGAAGCGGATCGTAACCGGGATCTTCCCCGATAGTCCCCGTCAGGGTATCTGACCAGGGCAGTATTTTAGAGGCCCACAGCGCCGTACTGTCCGGTTTTACCTGAAAGAAGACGGTGTTGATCCCAAGTTTTTTCAGCTTATCGAGCTTGTCCGTCAGCGCCCGCTGTTGCTGGGCGATACGCTGGTCCGCGCTACGGCCATTCACCGATGACACGGGAGGCCAGTCGAGACGGGAGACGGTCGCCAGCCAGATCCCGCGCATGGGTTCGTTAGTCTGCTGTAGAGGTTTCGCCTGCGGCAGCGGGGTAACGAGTGATTTGGGTGGTTTGGAAGTGCAACTTACCAGTAAAAGCGCGCAGCCAAGCAGCGCGCCAGTCCGTTTTACGTGTCGCATCATTTGCGTGTTAGCTCCTGGGTGTCCGGCTATCCGTCCAGGGATTAAACTCCGGTTCGTCCTGTTCCCCGTTACCGTCATCGTGAAGAGAGTCGAGGTAGAGGGCTTCAACTTCCGCCCGCGCCCATGGGGTGCGGCGCAGGAACTTCAGACTCGATTTAACACTCGGGTCCTTGCGAAAACAGTTGATTTTGATTCGGTTGCCCAGTTCATTCCAGCCATATCGCGCAACCAGCGCGTTAACCTGCATTTCGAGGGTTACGCCATGCAAAGGATCGTTGGAAATATGTGCTGTCATAGGCGTCCGGTAGTCTCAGTTTTTATGGGGATGTGATAAACGCTCAAAGGTTACAAGAAAGCAGGGGACGCGGCAATTTCAGCGTGAGGTTCTTCACCCGTGAAGGGTGAAGAAGATTTTCCGGTTAACGCTATTTTTTAAACAGTTCAGGCGCCCACGGCGTCGGGTCTACCTCCATAAAGGGCGCACGCTCAAAGCGGGACTTCAGCGCCCAGGGCACCGTACAGTCGAAAATCGTTTTGCAGGTGATCCCGTTGCCACGAATGGAGGGGCTGTAGTCCGGCGCCTGAGACGGATCGAGCTGGTGTCCGCGGATCCCCGGCAGATGGGTGATGCTGACATCGCCCTGCATACGGGTGGTCATCGCCCACAGGATGTCGTCGCTGTCGAAAATATCCACATCTTCGTCGACGAGAATAATGTTTTTAAGCTCGGAATAGGTGGCTAACGCGATGAGTGCCGCCTGACCCTGACGCCCTTCGTCAGAGGGCTGGCGTTTTTTCACCTGCAATACGCCAAGAAACTTGCCGCCGCCAGCGGTATGCGCATAGACGTTTTGCAGAAAACCGGGGATGGCTTCTTCCACCGCATTACGGATGCTGGCCTCCGTTGGCAAACCGGCCAGCGTGGTGTGCTCCTCGCCCGGTCCTACCAGGGTTTGCAGGATCGCCTGATGACGCATCGTGACGGCCTTCACTTTGATTACCGGTAAGGAGGGGTTAGCCTCCCCACAGTAGCCGGGAAATTCCGGCATCGCGTGCCCGGTGTGGGTATGCTGATCTTCTTCTACACGCACGCCCGGCAGCAGTTCGCCTTCGATGATAATTTCCGCACGCGCTATCGCTTTTTCATTTACGGCCACACCCTGCACCAGCTCTACGGGGGTCTGACGTAACGCGCCGGCGACACCCAGCTCGTTGTAGCCGAAGGGCGTGGTAGGGGCTTCGAAACAGGCGCCAATATAGATAGCGGGATCGAGACCCATATTGATCGTGACCGGCAACGGTTTGCCCGCCTCCTCGGCTTTCTTACGGAACACTTCAATATGGCGGCCCGCGGCAAGAAACATGGAGAGCTCATCGCGCTCCTGCACGCAGAGACGGTGAATAGTGACATCGGTCAGTGAGGCATCTTCCGGATCGCTTGCCAGCACCAGCCCCAGACAGAAGAACGGACCGGCATCTATCGGCGTGTTGGTCGGTGCCGGAAGCAATTTACGCAGATCGAAGTCCGGATCGTCGGCATAAAACACCTGTTCCTGACAGGGCGCCTGTGCCGCCGGAACCACAACGGGAGCAATCGGGTTTTTCACGGCCTGGCCGACATGTTTTGCCAGTTCAGAGGGCTCGCAGCCCAACAGGAGCGCCGCCCGCTCGCGGCTGGCGTGCATTCCGACCAGAATACGCGAGTCGGGATATCCCTTAATAGCGTTAAACATCATCGCCGGGCCAATGCGCGTCGGACGTTTTACCGTGCCGCCAGCACCAATATGCCGGTACACACCCGCCAGCTCCGCGTCAGGATCGACCGGATGGCTGGTTTCAAGGTATTGACCTTCATGGCGTTTGAGCAGTTCGATAGCACTTCTGAGATCGTTGATGTGGTTTTTCATATTTCCCTCCTCGGATGAAGGCTTCCATTCTTAACCGGACGAAGAGGGCTATCAATTGCATCATTTATGCTATTTTAATATGAATTTTATTATCAATAATAAAGGCATGGTATGCAGTTTCGACTGATGCGCAATTTCATCGTGGTGGCGGAAGAGCTTCACATGCATCGGGCGGCGGAGCGCCTTAACATGGCGCAGCCAGCGCTGAGCCAGCAGATAAAAACGCTTGAAGATCGTCTTGGGGTCTTGCTCTTTAGCCGGGCGAATCGTCGCCTGACGCTGACGCCAGCCGGTGAGGCATTTCTCAGTAAAGCCAGAGTCGCGATTTTAATGACCGATCAGGCGATTCTGGATGCCAGACAGACGGCCAGAGGGGAACAGGGCGTGCTGAATCTCGGATGTGTTTCAAGTGCGATATTCGACAGTAAGCTACCCGCCGCGCTACGGCTTTTACATGAGAAATGGCCCGCCATCAGCCTTTCCATGATGACGGGTAACGTGCAAACCCTTTATACCGGCGTGCAAAGCAACCAGCTGGATGTGGCCATTATTCGTGCCCCGTTACCGCTATTGCCTGACGATCTGCAAAGCCGTCCATTTACAACGGAAAAGGCCGTGCTGGCCTTACCTCGTCAACATAGCCTGGCGGGCTCCGCCGCGCTGACGCTTGCGTCGGTGAAAGAGGAGAAGTGGATCGCCCTGCGCGACCCGGAGGGGATGGGGCTGGAGCAATATTTCTATGATGCCTGCCACAGCGCGGGCATACAGCCTGACGTTGTGCAAAATGCCACCGATGTCCCCACGGTGATAACTCTCGTCTCGGCAGGGTTTGGCATCGCTATGCTGCCGGCTTCAGCGAAGGCGATATGCGTACAAAACGTCGTCTTTGTGGATATTCTTGACCGACTCCGGAAGAGCGAGCTGACGCTGGTTTGCCACCGGATTATTCGCTCTGAGATCCTGAAAAAATTGATGAGCATCCTCGATCATACCTGACGTCCGGCGGCCTGAAGAAGCTGTTCTCGCAGCCAGCGGTTAGCCGGATCCCGGCTGTTTTTCGGGTGCCAGTACATACCGATGACGATCGGAGGGAGATCCAGCGGCGGCGGAAAAATATCAAGCGTTTGCGTGAACCGTAGCAACATGCGTCTGGGTAGGGTGCAGAGCAAATCGGTACCGGCAACAATCGCAGGCGCCATCGCATAGCTTTGCGTCGACATCACCACGTTACGCTGGTGGCCAAGCCCCGCCAGATGCTGATCGACAAAGCCCGCGAACGGGTCGCCCTCGGATGAAACCACCAGGTGGGAAAGGCTGCAATAGCTTTCCAGATCCATCGGCACCGTACCGCGCGGATGGCCTTTACGCTGGGCGGTGGCATATTCATCGTCAAACAGCTTGCGTCTGACCCATGCATCGTGCGCCCCCGCGTTAACGCCGACATAAATATCCACATCGCCATTTTCCATCTGCGCTGGCAGCAGCGGGGTTTCCGGGAGCGCAAAACGCAGGCGGATGCCTGGTGCTGTGCTGCTAATCTGATTCTGCAACTCTGCCCCCAGCATCAGCGCCGGGTTCTCGTGCAGGGCAATCACAAAGGTGCGGGTGCTGTTATGCGCGTTGAACGTGGTGGGTTCAAGCATCGCCGATATACCCTGCAAAACCGTCGCGACCTGCGGCCTTAACGCCTCGGCGCGCGGCGTAGGTAACACCCCACGTCCGTGTGGGGAAGGGATAAACAGCGGCTCATTGAACAGGACGCGCAGGCGCGCAAGGCGGGCAGACATCGCCGGCTGGCTGATGCCCAGCCGCGCGGCCGCATGGGTGATATTCTGATCCCTGAGTAACGCATCCAGCGTCAGGATCAGGTCCATATCCATATCGGAGGAGGGCATCTTATTGTGCGTCATAGCTTGCTGCCGTTATTCAACAGGGAAGGTTAGCCATTGCCAGAAAAGCAGTCACTGCATTACCTGGCTCCTGCATGCGGCTGATCATGACCAGATTTGCGGTCAACGCCTGAGCATTCAGGTTGCGGTAAATCAGTCCGGGTATTTGCACCTGTTGCAGGGGGGCGGGAACCAGCGCCAGACCGAGCCCGGCTGCGGCAAATGCCAGAACGCTTAGCGTACTGTTTGAACGATGTGCCACGCAAAAACCATCCCCGAGCTGCTGCGCCAGCAGCACAGTCAGATTTTCATTGGAGTCATGCGCGTCGTACAGGACCAGGGGATGACCGGCGAGCATTTCAACGGAGAGGTGCGGATGGATGGCTAAGGGATGATCGTCACACATTGCGATTATCATCTCCCAGTTTCCGGTTTTCTGCACCCTGATCTGCGGATCGGCTGTCGTACTGTTATCCGGTGTATAACCGACATCAATATGCCCTGCGAGGATCGCAGCTACCTGTTTCTGGGGAGCGATTTCCTGAATGGTGACTTCTGCATCCGGATGGGTTTTACGGAAGCGACGTACATCGGTAATCATTTTGCCACTAAAAATGGCGTTACCGGCAAAACCGACCCGTACACGCCCTGTCTCTCCCCGTATCGCACGCTGGACTGCCAGACGCGTGTGTTCCATTTGTTCCAGCATCAGTCTGGCTTCGCTGAGAAGAAGCGATCCGGCCTCAGTAAGTTCCACACGACGGCTGGTGCGGATAAACAGCGGACCGCCTAACTCAGTTTCAAGGGCTTTAATCTGCATGCTGAGCGCAGGCTGAACAATATTGAGTCGCTTAGCCGCGCGTCCAAAATGCTCTTCTTCTGCAACAGCCAAAAAATAGCGTAAGTGCCGGAGTTCCATTGCCACCCTGACTCATCATTAAAAATGATTGTTTAGTAAAATATATATATTTGAGTATAAACCGCTTCACGGCCAAACTGAACGCATCAACTCAAACAGGAACCAAACAATGCAAACTCACCAACTGCAAGACCGTCAGGATCTTAACGACCTCATGAATGGCTGGATGCACCGCGACCTGGGCGAATGGGAGCAGCTGCGTAATCTTTTTCATCCGGACGGCACAATCGAAATTACGTGGTTCGAAGGGCTCGCGAGCGATTTTGTCGAGGGTTCCATGCGTATGGGCGCTTCAGATTTGCGCACAAAACATATGATTGGCTCGCCCGCCGTCACTTTTAACGACCGCGGCGACAAAGCGATTCTCGAAACCAATGCGATGATCATCGCTGAAAATATAAAACTTAATATTGGATGCGAATGCCACAATCGTTTCTACGATCTGGCAGAAAAGAGAGAGGGCGTATGGAAGCTGTTCCATCGTCAGAGCATCTACGACATGGGTATTTTCACCTTTCCGCTGGGCCCGGTTGAGATTGATTCAAAAATTGCTGCCAACTATCCGCGGGAATATGCCGCGCTAGCTTATCTGCTGGAACAAAGCGGTTTTCCCCTCGGCCGCGTATTTGCCACGCGTGACAGTGAACTAGAAGCGAATATGAAAGCGAACGCAAAAAAATGGCTGGCTGTCTGACAGGTTGAGCGCAGGGCCGAACAGATTTCGCCGGCTGGTTAATACCCGGCCGCGGGGCCCTGGGCGTGAGATAGCGGTCCCAGGCTGACATATTTAGCCTGGGACGCAGAGACTCTCTTATTGGGCGTCCCGGTTGGTATAGGTCACCGGAACCCACGCGTAGCCTTCCCGCTCACCTTTCTTCACATACCCGATCCCGGGGAAAGGCAGATGTGGCGCCGCAATCAGATCTTTGTTTTTCACAAACTCAGCGAACGCTGCGTTGCGTACCCGGGCGGCTCCGTCCTGATCCTCATCGTAAGCAATCGTCACGTTGGGCTGTGGGAACTGAACCGCGGCAACGTGAATGATGTCGCCGACAAAGGTAATTTTTTCACCTTTGCTCTCCAGCGTGTAGAACGCGGACCCTGGGGTGTGGCCCGGGTGAACCGTACCACTGATGCCCGGCAGAAGCTGTTCCGTCCCGGAGAAAGTCTTCACTTTTCCGGCATCCAGATAGGGCTTTAAGGTCTTGTACGCGACGTCGAAGTAGTTCTGGTCATAGCCAGATTTTTTCTGGTTCTCGTCGTTAAAGAAGAAATCGATATCCGGTTTGCCGACATACACCTGTGCGCGGGTAAATACGCGCTGACCGTCTTTAACCAGGCCGCCAGCATGATCGGAGTGCGCATGGGTGATCAGGATATCGGTAATATCCTGCGGTTTAATGCCCTGCGTCGCCAGGCTCTCAATCAGCCGCCCGCCTTTGCCGGGGCCAAAGAGCTGACCGGAACCGGTATCCACCAGAATTTTGTGGCCGGGGATGGCGATATAGAACGCGTTAATCGACGCTTCCACCGGATTGGCCTGGAAGTTTTTAGCCAGTAACGCATCGGTATTTTCTGCCGTCGTCCGACGCAGTAAGGCGTGCAGATCCTGCGGCACGCTGCCGTCCGTAAAGGCGGTGACAATCGTATCGCCAACCTGAACGCTGTAGCCGCCAGCCTGCTGTTTCACCACATGCTGTGGAACGCTGGCCACCGCGTGGATCGCGGGAAAGAACAAAACCGAACCGGTCAACAGGGTTGATATCGCAAGTTTTTTCACAGTAAACATGATGGGCTCCTCAATAGTAAGTTCATCATAGTTCAACTGAGATTTTTGAGAACAGCAGGGAAGTGAATGTGACCTATCCATGAAATGGATAGGTCTGAGAGGATGCTTTACAGCACGCCGGTACCGCCGTCAGAGCACCACACTTGCCCGGAGGCGTATGAGCAGGTATCGGAGGCAAACAGCACATACAGCGGTGCGATTTCAACCGGCTGGCCCGGTCTGCCCAGGGGCGTATCTTCCCCGAACTTCTGAACTTTGGACTGCGGCTGACCGCCACTGGACTGAAGAGGCGTCCAGTATGGACCTGGCGCGACGGCATTCACCCGAATGCCACGCGGCCCCAGCTGCTGAGCCAGAGACTTGGTAAAGGCCACGTTACAGGCTTTGGTCTGCGCATAGTCCACCAGGATCGCGCTCGGTTTAAACGCCTGAACGGAAGTGGTGTTGATGATCACGGCGCCTTCCTGCAAATGGCGCAGCGCAGCTTTAGTGATCCAGAAGGGGGCATAGACGTTGGTTTTAAACGTCGCGTCGAAATCTGCCGTGGTGAGATCGTCGATCGATTCGCAGTACTGCTGGCGTCCGGCGTTGTTCACCAGGATATCCAGGCCACCCAGTTCTGCGACGGCTTTTTCCACCAGCGTATCGCAGAACGATTCCACGCGAATATCGCCGCGAATGGCGACCGCTTTACGGCCTTCGGCCCGAATCAACGCAATGACCGATGCCGCATCGGACTCCTCTTCCGGGAGATAGCCAATAGCCACATCTGCACCTTCACGGGCATAGGCGATCGCTACCGCGCGACCAATTCCGGAATCACCGCCGGTAATCAGCGCTTTTTTTCCTGCCAGTTTGCCTGATCCGATATAACTTGTTTCACCGTGATCCGGTATTGGCTTCATTTCAGATGCCAGCCCGGGGGCCCTTTGCGGTTGTTCAGCAAACGGTGGACGAGGGTAATGCAGCGTGTGATTATTTCCTGTAGACATACCGGCCTCCTTAATAGTGAATTCCAAGATTAGTCGTTAATTAAACGTAAGCGGGCAAAATTGACAAATTCAGACAAATCTATCTTCTGGTAGCGGATATAAAATATTTTCTCAAGCCAGCATGTAATACCAGAAAAGGGCGACCTCATCTTTTTCCGGCAGGGCGTTGTAAAGGTAGCGATCGTAACCGCCGAGAATAAACCCATAGTGACGATAGAACTGACAGGCAGAAACATTAACGTTCTGCGTCTCCAGCCGTAACCCGGGCGCATTGAGGCTTCGCGCCCAGACGTGGGTGGCGGACATCAGCTTGTGCGCCGCGCCCGTACGGCGTTTTGAACGCTCCACGGCAATGTAATCCACCGAAATAAATTTATTCCAGTTGCAGGACGCGGTAATAAAACCGGCGATTTCACCGTCATCCGTTTCGGCGATAAGAAATATTGAATCCGGATTAACGCAATGATTTTCCAGCGTCTGGAGATCAAGTTCATAGGTTTTAAGATAAGGTTCGGTCAGCGCCTCGATATGCAAATCACCATTGAGAAATGGCTCTCTGGCAATCTCATCAACCTTGAAAGAAAAATCACAACATTCAAGGCGGGCGAGGTCTGTACTTAATCCTTTTCGAATATGCATAGTATTCCTTAAGTGGGAGTTATAAATAGATAATAGACGAAGCGGCATCCCCTGCTGGCATAACACTCTGTAGATCCTGGTCTAAGCTTGTATTTCGTTCCGCGTAAAAGGTGGTCATTCGAGGACAATGAATGGAATTCAGAACATGTCGCAGGCACTGGGGTGCTGAGTTTATTTCCGATGACGTTGTACGTTTTCGCGTCTGGGCAGAAGGGCAGAAAGATCTCACATTACGTTTAACCGATACCGACATTCCCATGGCGGCGGTGGGCGACGGTTGGTTTCAGATTGACGTGCCCGGCGTCAGGCACGGTACGACCTATCAGTTTGTTTTACAGGATGGAATGGCGGTGCCGGATCCGGCCTCACGCGCGCAGCAGGCTGGCGTCAACGGCCCGTCGGTGGTGATCGACCCGCGTCGCAGCCTGCCCACTCAGCGGGAATGGCAAGGACGACCGTGGGAAGAGACGGTGATCTACGAGCTGCATATCGGCACCTTCACCGGGGAAGGAACCTTCAGGGCGGCCATCGACAAACTGCCTTATCTGGCCGGGCTGGGTATTACGCAACTGGAAGTGATGCCCGTGTCCCAGTTCGGGGGGGCGCGCGGATGGGGGTATGACGGCGTACTGCTGTATGCCCCGCACTCGGCTTATGGCACACCGGATGATTTTCATGCCTTCATTGATGCCGCCCACGCGCTCGGGCTTTCCGTGGTGCTGGATATCGTACTCAACCACTTTGGCCCGGAAGGTAATTACCTGCCGTTGCTCTCGCCAGCGTTTTTCCATCAGGATCGTATGACCCCGTGGGGCAACGGTATTGCCTATGAGGTTGAGGCCGTCCGGCAATACATCGCCGAGGCGCCGTTATTCTGGCTCTCGGAGTATCATCTTGACGGTCTGCGCTTCGACGCCATCGACCAGATCCATGACGACGCTGAGACCCATATTCTTCCCGAGATAGCGCAACGGATCCGCGACGCATTTCCGGATCGGCATATCCATCTGACCACCGAAGACAGTCGCAACGTGATTTTCCTGCATCCGCGCGATGAGCATGGTCAGACGCCGCTTTTCACCGCCGAATGGAATGATGATTTTCACAACGCCGCGCATGTCTTCGCGACCGGGGAATCACACGCCTATTATCAGGATTTTTCCTTTGAGCCGGAGAAAAAACTGGCGCGGGCGCTGGCAGAGGGCTTTGTCTACCAGGGGGAAATCTCGCTTCAGACCGGAAAATCGCGCGGGGTAGAGTGTCGCGAGCAACCTCCGCAGTTTTTTGTCGATTTTATTCAGAATCACGACCAGGTCGGCAACCGTGCCCAGGGGGAGAGGCTTATCTCTCTGGCAGGCGCGGATAAAACGCGTGTGCTGTTTGCGGCGATGCTTATGTCGCCCCATATTCCGCTGCTGTTTATGGGCGAGGAGTATGGCGAAACGCATCCGTTCCTCTTTTTCACCGACTTTCACGGCGACCTGGCGAAAGCCGTGCGGGAAGGACGCGCGAAAGAGTTTACCGGCCATGCCGGGCACGATGAAACCGTACCGGACCCCAATGACGTAAATACCTTTATGCGGTCGAAGCTTGACTGGAACAAGGCAGACACGCAGGAAGGCAGGGCGTGGCTGCACGCTACGCGCGAACTGATTGCGCTGCGTCAGCGCTTTATCGTCCCGCTACTGAAACAGCGGGGCGCCGTGGAGGGTAACGTCCTGCAAACGGCGCTCGGCATGGTTGCCGTGAGCTGGCGTTTCCCGTCCGGTACGCTGTCGCTGGCGCTGAATATCGGCAAAAAGCCGCTCGCCTTACCGAACCTGCCCGGAAAAACGATCTTTAGCTGGCCGGAGGCAGTCGATAACCTGCCGCCAAACAGCATTGTTGTTCGCTTAGCTGATGGAGAAGCAGCGCTATGATCCCTTCCTCTACTTACCGAATTCAGTTTCGCAACGGCATGACCTTCGATCGCGTGGTGGACCTGATTCCGTATATGAAAGACCTTGGAATTAGCCATCTTTACGCGTCGCCTGTTTTCACCGCAACCACGGATTCCACCCACGGCTATGACGTGACCGACCCCAACGAAATCGACCCGGCGATTGGCGGGCGGGAAGGGTTTGACCGCATGGCGGCAGCGCTGAAGCAGGCGGGGATGGGGCTGATTCTGGATATCGTTCCTAACCATATGTCGACCTCGCTGGAAAACCGCTGGTGGCGCGATGTTATAGAACAAGGCAGGCAGAGCCGCTATGCGGCGTATTTTGATATCGACTGGTCCCGACCGCTGACGTTGCCGTTTCTTGGCGACACCTTTGAAGCCGAGCTGGAGCGGGGGGCTATCACCTTAAAACGTGACAGTGTCACCAACAGCGCAGCGCTGGTTTACTATGATACCGCCTATCCGCTTAATCCCGGCACGTATGCCGAAGGCAAGAGCATCGCTGAGATCCACGAGGCGCAAAGCTGGCGGCTGATGTCCTGGCGGGAAGCGCCGAAACAGCTTTCATGGCGGCGCTTTTTTGAAATCACCGGGCTGGTCGGCGTGCGGGTAGAGGATGAGGCGGTCTTCGCAGACACGCACCGCCTGATCCTTGAGCTTGTTCACGCCGGGGTTGTCGACGGCCTGCGCATTGACCATGTGGACGGGCTTGCCGATCCGCTGGGCTATTTGCAGCGCCTGCGTGCGGCGACCGGGCCGGATTGCTACATCACGGTAGAGAAGATCCTCGCCAAAGGGGAACAGCTTCCTCAGGAGTGGCCGGTCTCGGGTACTACGGGCTATGAGTTTATTGCCTCGCTGGCGGAAGTGCTGGTGGATGATACCAACCTCTCGCGACTGGAGACGCTCTACGACGAGACGCTGGGCACGACCGTGGACAGGCAGGCGGAACTTCGCAAAGCCAAAGGGCTGATGACCGATCGTAATTTTGAAGGTGAATTTACCACGCTGCTCAAAATCGCCAGCGAGCTGGCCGGGCATAACGGTGCCCAAGTGGAGCATGAGGATATCCGCCATGCCCTGCGCGAGCTGCTTATCGCGTTTCCGGTGTATCGCACCTACGGCACCGGAGAGGGGCTGACGCCACCGGATGTGGCGCTGCTCAGTCGCGTGGTCGCCAGCGTCGACACCTCTGAACCCGCGCTCAGCCTGATCGTGCGTATTCTTACCGGCGATCTGCCGGAGCATGACCACGCGCTGGCCTCGCTTTTCCGCACCCGTTTTCAGCAACTGACCGGGCCGCTGATGGCGAAATCGGTAGAGGATACGCTGTTCTTCCGCCATAACCTGGAGCTGGCCCTGAACGAAGTCGGCGCTGACCCGACGCCGCGCGCATTTTCACTTTCCCGTTTTCATCAGGAGATGCGCATTCGTCTTGCCCGCCAGCCCGATGCGCTGCTGGGAACCTCCACCCACGACACCAAACGCGGCGAGGATGCGCGAGCGCGACTATACACGCTGACGGAAGCGCCAGATCTGTGGGGGGAAAACCTGGCGCGCTGGCGGCAGATGAACCAGACGCAGGTCCGATTCCTCAACGACGGCACCGCGCCGAACGCCGCCGACACCTGGATGATCTTCCAGGCGCTGGCGGGCGTCTGGCCAGCCACGCTGTCGCCAGACGATCGTGATGGTCTTAAGTCACTGGAAGAGCGTTTCCTCGGCTTTATTGAGAAAGCCCTGCGCGAGGCCAAGCAGCGTACCGACTGGATCGACAGCAACGAAGGGTACGAGAGCGTGGTGCTGGACTACGTGCGCCATCTGCTCTCCCCGGATAACACCCTGTTCCTGCGTGATTTCAGTGCCGCACTCCAGCCGTTTATTCGGGCTGGGTTAATGAACAGCCTGAGCCAGACGGTGATCAAGCTGACTGCGCCAGGCGTACCGGACATCTACCAGGGCAGCGAAGGGCTTAACTTCAGCCTGGTCGACCCGGATAACCGCCGCGAACCGGATTTCACCGCGCTGGCGGAAAACCTCAGCGTAGCGGATGGAACCATTTTTAACGATGCGCAACGCTGGCGAGAGGGCAGCGTGAAGCAGTACGTCACCGCCACGCTGTTACGGCTGCGGCCGCATTACCCCGCGCTTTTCCGCTACGGCGACTGGCTGCCGCTGAAGGTGACCGGCGAGCGGGAAGAGAATCTGATCGTTTATGCCCGCATAAAAGATGACGAGGCGCTGATCGTCGCCGTGCCGCGTCTGGTGTTTGACGTCACCGACAATGCGATGCTGTGGGCCAATACTACGGTGGCCATACCCCAGGAGCTGGCCGGGAAGCACTACCGGGATCTGTTTACCGGTGAGCGCCGCCTTCTGCCAGAGACGCTGGATTTAACGTCTGAAAAGGGATGTTTGTTGGTTCTGCTTACCTGCGACTAATCGAGGAGAACAAAAATGCCAAAGGATACAACGTTTGAAATTCGGGCCGGTCATGGCCAGCAGTTGGGCGCAAATTATGACGGGAAAGGGGTGAACTTCGCTCTGTTTTCCGCCCACGCGGAGCGGGTAGAGCTGTGTCTGTTTGATCCTTCGGGAAAAACAGAAATAGCCCGCCTGGAACTGCCGGAATATACCCATGAGGTCTGGCACGGCTATGTGCCGGATCTGAAACCGGGGGCGCTGTATGGTTACCGTGTGTATGGCCCTTACGATCCGGAGAACGGTCACCGCTTCAATCCCAATAAGCTGCTTATTGACCCCTATGCCCGTGAACTGGTGGGTGACATTGAGTGGAACGATGCCCACTTCGGCTATGAGCTGGGACACGATGAGCTGGATCTCAGCTTTGATACGCGAGACAGCGCGCCGTTTACGCCCAAATGTAAGGTCATCGACCCCAATGCCGTCGACTGGCAAGACTCCCGCCGACCCGATATCCCGTGGCCGCATACCGTGGTTTATGAGAGCCACGTAAAAGGCTTTACCCAGCTTAACCCGGCTATTCCGCCTGAACTGTGCGGTACGTTTGAGGGGATGGGGCATAAAGCGTCGGTGCAGTACATCAAAAGCCTCGGGATTACCTCGGTCGAGCTGCTGCCGGTTCACTGGTTCCCTGACGATCAGCACCTGCTCGATCGCGGTCTGAAAAACTTCTGGGGCTATAACTCGCTCGGTTTCTTTGCGCCAGCGTCACGCTATTACGGCCCGGCGGGGATCCAGGGTTTCCGCGACATGGTGCGTGCCTATCATGACGCGGGCATCGAGGTGATCCTCGACGTGGTCTATAACCACACGGCGGAGGGCAACGAGCTGGGGCCAACCCTGTCGTTTAAGGGAATTGATAACTTCTGTTATTACCGCACCATGCCGGATCAGCACCGGTATTACATCAACGACACCGGCACCGGAAACACCGTTAATACTTCACACCCGCGCGTATTGCAGATGGTCATGGACTCCCTGCGTTACTGGGCAGAATCGATGCAGATTGACGGTTTCCGCTTTGACCTCGGGACCATTCTCGGACGTGAGCCGGAGGGGTTCGATCCGCGCGGCGGCTTCTTCGATGCCGTGACCCAGGATCCGGTGCTGTCGAAGCTGAAGCTCATCGGTGAGCCGTGGGATATCGGCCCCGGCGGGTATCAGGTGGGAGGCTTCCCGCCTGGCTGGGGTGAGTGGAACGACAAATACCGCGATACGGTACGTGAATACTGGAAGGGGGATAACGTCTCTAACGATTTTGCCGCCCGTCTGTTAGGGTCCGGTGATTTGTACGATCTGCGCGGGCGTCGTCCGTGGGCCAGCGTCAATTTTATTACCGCGCATGACGGCTTCACGCTGAACGACCTAGTGTCGTACAACGAGAAACATAACGCCGATAACGGGGAAGATAATAACGACGGACATAACGATAACCGGTCGTATAACTACGGCGAAGAAGGGCCGACGGAGAACCCGGATATCATCGCCACCCGCGAGCGGCAAAAGCGCAACTTCCTCACCACGCTCTTCTTCTCGCACGGTACGCCGATGCTGCTGGCAGGGGATGAGTTTGGCCGGACGCAAAAGGGCAATAATAACGGCTACTGTCAGGACAGCGAGATCTCCTGGGTAAACTGGAAAGGGCTCTCTGAAAACGACGAGAAGCTGCGCGACTTTACCCGTCGGTTGATTGCCCTGCGCGCGACGCAGCCGCTGCTGCGACGTGAGAACTGGCGCGACGGGCTGGAGATCCGCTGGTTTAACGCCGGTGGCGGACCGCAGCAGTCGGAACAATGGGACGAGGGTTCCACCCTTGGTCTTGCCATCAGCCGCCCGGATCTTAAGCAGGAAGAGGGCGTCTGGCACGACGTGCTGATGCTGTTTAACCCGTTTGAAGGCACGGTTCCATTCCAGATCCCGCAGTTTGGCGAAGGGGGCTGGGTGCTGGAGCTTTCGACGGCGGATGAGGCCCCCACAGGGGAAATCATCACGGAATCCGTCGATTATGAACTGGCCGGGCGGAGTATGACGCTTTTCCGCCGTCCTTAAAGCGAGGCCGCCGCGCGTGCGGCGGTATCATACAGGGAGGAGATCGCGCGGAGTAACTGCGCGGTCTCGCCAATTGATGCTCCCGGAATGCCGCTTTCCGCATGAATGTTGATCAGGCAGGCCTCCCGCACCTCCCGGTACTTCATGCACAGCGCTTTTCCCTCCTCCGTGGTGGAGAAAAAAAGCTCTTTTCCGGCTTTCTCGCTGGTGACATATCCCGCCTTGACCAGCTTTTTCAGCGCATACGTCACCACGTGGGTATCTTCCACGTTCAGCACAAAGCAGATGTCGGCCAGCTTTTTCTTGCGGTTGCGGTGATTCACGTGGTGCAGAAGCGAAACGTCAAAGGCCCCCATATCCGGTTCACCCGCAGCGGTCATGCAGCGCACCATCCATTTGTTAAACGCATTGCTGGTCATGATCAGCGCATATTCCAGCTCTGATAATTCAGCACACCGCTCTGAGACGAGATGACGGGAGGAGACGATTCGCCCGTCCGCAATATCGTCGTGGTTTAACGCTGTCGTCTTTTTCTTTACTGTCATAACGATCCTTCCCCCGAAATGTAAACCCGTCGATAAAATAAGAACATTTTATTGATAAATTGTTTACATGTTTTTGACGTTCAGATATAGCTTTTTAGTGCAGGTTCTGTGGAGCCTGACGCAAAACACAACATCGCGCGCCGTAATGCACCGGCTTCGCTCTGCTGCGAAGTATAAAAAATAGCCGTCGGCGCGCAACGCTCACTTTGGATAGGGTAACGTTTATGGACAGTTCTACACTGTTGCCACTTATCGGGATTCCGGTGGTGGTTATTGGTTTTGCACTGCGTTTCAACCCGCTGCTGGTTGTCGTGGTGGCGGGGCTGGCGACGGGCCTGCTGGTTGGCATGGATTTCGGTATGCTGCTGGAAACCTTTGGCGAAAAGTTCGTGAATAGCCGATCGCTTGCCACCTTCATTCTGATCCTGCCGGTGATTGGCCTGCTGGAGTATTACGGGCTGAAAGAGCGCGCCCAGGCCTGGGTCGCGAAGATCGCCAGCGCCACCTCGGCGCGTATCCTGATGCTTTACTTTGTCGCCCGCGAAGGGACGGCTGCGCTGGGCCTGATGTCCCTTGGCGGCCACGCGCAAACGGTGCGTCCGCTGCTGGCGCCGATGGCGGAAGGGGCGGCCCTGAATGAATACGGCGAACTGCCGCAGACTATCCGCGACAAAATCAAAGCCCATGCCGCCGCGTGTGACAATATCGCGGTTTTCTTTGGGGAAGATATCTTTATCGCCTTTGGCGCGGTACTGCTGATTGATGCGTTCCTGAAAGAGAACGGGATCGAGGGGATCGAACCGCTGCATATCGGCCTGTGGGCCATTCCGACCGCTATTGCGGCACTGATCATCCATATGACGCGTCTGCTGCGCCTCGACGCCAGCATTCGTCGCGACGTGATGGCCTGGAAAGCAGAGCAGGGTACGCAGGAGATCGCACCATGATGACCCTCATCACCATTAACCGCGTGTATTACCTGATCGGCTTCGTCGTGATGCTGCTGGTTGTGATGACCCTTCGCGACCGCGCTAACCCGAAACGCTATACCACGGCGCTGTTCTGGTTTCTGTTTGGCGGGATCTTCCTGTTTGGCGATCTGATGGTGCAGGAGCTGGGTAAGTCGCTGGCGTATCGCATTATTGGCGGCGCCGTTATCGTGATTGCGCTGCTGGCCGGTTTCGGGCTGGTCGGGAAGGGGCATTATAAAATGTCCACCGAGGAGGAGCGTGTTGCCTCGTCGAACCGGCTGAAAAACTGGCTGTTTTTACCGGCACTGATGATCCCCGTGGTAACGGTCATCGGGACGCTGTTTCTGAAAGGCGTGTCGATTGGCGGCGTTTATCTGCTCGACCAGAAACAGCTTACGCTGGCGGCGCTGTGCGTGGCCTGCGTGGCGGCTATCCTTACCGGCTGGTGGCTGACAAAAGGTACGCCGCTGCATGCGGTGCGTCAGTCGCGTCGGCTGGTCGATACCATTGGCTGGGCGGTGATCCTGCCGCAGATGCTCGCCATGCTCGGTGGGGTGTTCGTGGTGGCGAATACCGGCGAATCGGTACAAAAGGTGGTCAGCCTGTTTGTGAACCCGGACAGCCGCTTCATGCTAGTGGTCATTTACTGCGTGGGGATGGCGCTGTTTACCATGATCATGGGTAATGCCTTCGCAGCCTTCCCGGTGTTAAGCGCCGGTATCGCTCTGCCATTCCTGATTAACGTCCATCACGGTAACCCGGCGCCGCTGCTGGCTATCGGTATGTACGCAGGCTATTGCGGCACGCTGATGACGCCGATGGCCGCCAACTTCAACATTGTGCCCGCCGCGCTGCTGGAGCTAAAAGACAAATATCAGGTTATCAAGATCCAGATCCCGACCGCGTTAACCCTGCTGGTGGTGAACGTGTTCTTAATGTATTTCCTCGTGTTTCGCTAAGGAGCTGCAATGGAATTAACGCAACATCAGGCTGACGCCTTCGCCAGAATGCCGTTGACCTATTTACGTCAGGAATACCCGAACCACATTATGCATCTGCTCAACGATGACGGCGACGTTCTGCCGCCTCGCGAGCTGCACCCGATCTTTTACGGCTGTTTTGACTGGCACTCTGCGGTGCACGGCTACTGGCTGCTGCTGCGCTGCCTGCGTCTCTGGCCCGAACTGCCGTGCCGGGAAGAGATCATCACTCTGTTCGAAGAACACCTGATCGACGAGAAGGTGGCGAAGGAGCTGGCCTATTTTACCGCGCCGTTCCGCGCGTCGTTTGAGCGGCCTTATGGCTACGGCTGGCTGCTGGCGCTGGCGCAGGAGCTGAAACAGTCGTCACTGCCACAGGCGGAGCGCTGGTACCAGACGCTGCAACCGTTAACGCGGGATATTCGCCAGCGGCTGGTGGATTACCTCAGCAAGCTTACCTATCCCATCCGCGTCGGAACGCATTACAACACAGCGTTTGCGCTCGCGCTGGGGCTGGATTATGCCCGGGCGGTGACGGATGACGGGCTTGAACAGGCGATCCTGGACGCGGCGACGCGCTTTTATCATACGGACACGCAATATCCGGCGCATTATGAGCCGGGCGGCGACGAGTATATCTCCGGGGCGCTGACCGAGGCGTTACTGATGAGTAAGGTGGTAGAGAATTTCCCGGCCTGGTTCGATGCGTTTCTGCCTGAAGTGGGTGCCGTTTCAGCGCTGATGAACCCGGCTGAGGTAAGCGACCGCACCGACCCGAAAATCGCGCACCTGGACGGGCTTAACCTCAGCCGCGCCTGGTGTATGAAGCACATTGCCCGTGCTCTGCCGGAAAACCACCCGGCGCAGCAGGCGTTACAGGATGCCGTTGCGCGCCATCTCTCGGCAAGCGTGGAGCATGTTGTCGGCAGTCACTACAGCGGCGGCCACTGGCTGGCGAGTTTTGCGCTGCTGGCGCTGGAGTAGCGCTTAGTTATATTTTCGTGCTCATCCTGTTTCCGCAGGATGAGTGATTTTACGCAACCGGCTCGCGCTGACGACGACCGCTACCGCAGAAGCTGCGGCGGCGACCCACAGCGCAACATGAATTGACCTTTCATCTGCGGCCAGCAGAACGGCCACGGCGGCGGCGCCCAGACACTGCCCGAACGTGCGCATAATGGATAAAACACCGGATGCATAGCTCGCATGCTCACGAATAACGTTGGAAAGCATTTCCCGGTTATTGGGACTCTGAAAGCAGCCAAACCCCACTCCGCACAGCAGACTCCGCAGGCAGATATCCCACACTGAAGGGCGGTCGGGTAATGTTGCCAGCAGGATCAAACCGACGACAAAAATCATCAGCCCCAGGGTGGATATCGCCGGGGCTGAAATCGTGTCTGCCCACCGGCCTGCATGCGGCGCAATCAGTACGATCCCTAGCGGCCACGGCGTAAACAGCAGGGCAGACAACACCGGGCTGTAGCCGTATTCGCTCTGAAAAAGGAAGGGCAGCGCAATAAAGGTGATCCCCTGGCTGACAAAAGCAATCATCGACGTGAAGGCCGCGAGGGTAAAACGTTCATTTTTAAACATCATCGGCGGCAGTAAGGGGTTATCCGCGCGGCGGATCTGCCAGATAAACGCCATGCCGCTCAGCGCAGCGAGCATTGTCCAGCAAAGGCTACCGGGATGATAGTCCTGGAGGCTGTTCGCCGCCATGATCGTCGACCCCAACAGCAGCGCCGACAATATCGCGCCCGGGGTGTCGAAAGGCGCTTGCTTTCGAACCGCATCCCGCGGCAGCGCTTTGACCGCCAGCAGTAAGGCGAGGGTGCCGGGAACAACATTTATCGCAAACAGCCATTGCCAGCTCAGGGTGTGAAGGATCGTCCCGCCCAATACCGGGCCGATAGCGGAACTGGAGGCGATGAGCAGGGCGTGTAACCCCAGAATGCGGCCAAGCAATCGCCCGGGAAATACGGACCGCAGGATTGCGGGGGCAATACTCAGCGTCGCCGCGCCGCCGATCCCCTGAAGCACGCGCATACCGATAAGCATTTCGGGTGTATTCGCCAGCGCGCAACCCAGTGATGTCAGGGTAAAGGTCGTCAGACCTGCCAGAAATACGGGGCGATAACCCAGGCGGGCCGCAAGCGCCGCGAATATCGCCAGCGTCATCGCAGCCGCCAGCAGATACCCGTTGGCGAACCAGACGGCAATACTGGCAGGTACCTGCATCTCCTGAGCCATGGAGGGCAGGGCAATGTTGATCATGGTGCCATCAAACACGCCCATTAAGGTGGTGGTCATAATTGCGGCCATCACCCGTGCGCGCGCCGGGCCAGGCAGTCCTTCGTCGCCGGGTTGACTGGAAAAGAGCGTCATTATGTTGTCCTCTGAGAAGAGTGTATGGATGACAAAACTATAAAGATGGCTTTTACAGGGCGGAAGGCGCACCATTTACACTTTATCGTTGCACGAAACGCCTTATCTGAATGAACAGGAATGAGCGCTATGACCGATCCTGATTTTAATTTACTGATTGCACTCGACATATTGCTGAGCGAAGCGAGTGTCGCAGGTGCAGCACGTCGTCTGAACCTCAGCACCTCGGCCATGAGCCGGACATTAAGCAGGTTACGCGACGTTACAGGCGACCCGATCCTGGTGCGCGCAGGACGTAACATGGTACTAACCCCGTGGGCCGAAGCGACCCGGGATCGCGCCAGACGTGCAGTGCACGAGGCGAGGGCGGTATTGCAGCCCTCAACTGAAACGTTCAGTGCGCAAAGTCTGGCGCGCCTTTTTACCATCAGGGCAAACGATGGTTTTGTGGTGGCGTTTGGGCCTGCGCTTATAGCGGCTGTGGCCGATGCCGCGCCGGACGTCTGTATACGCTTCGCGCCTAAGCCGGAAAAAACGTCGCGCTATCTTCGGGAAGGGCTGGTTGATCTGGAGATTGGCGTCCAGAGCAATATGGGGCCTGAAATACGGCTGCAACGGTTGTTTGAGGATCGGTTTGTGGGCGTCGTGCGTAAGGGACACCCGCTGGCTAAGCAGGCAGAAATAGGCGTGAAGGATTATGTCGCCTGGGGCCATGTGGTTGCGTCACCCGAGGGCGCGTTGCATGGATCCGTTGACGATGCGCTGGCCGAACTGGGGACAAAACGTAAAATCGCCAGCGTCGTACCGGGATTTCCGACGGCGCTCTCCGTGGCGCTGGAATCGGATCTTATCGCCATGATACCCGCGCTCTATTTACTCAATCAGCAGGTAACGGACCAGGTACATCTGTTCGAGCTGCCGTTCAAAGGCCGTCGTATTACGGTATCGCAGATGTGGCACCCAAGAATGGAACGCGACCCTGGTCACCGCTGGCTGAGAGAGCAAATTCTTGCGATATGCGGTGTGGAGAGGTCAGACATGATTAAGGGTTCTGTATAGCGATTGCTATACACAGCGCTTATGCTATGCTTGTAAAGCAATTGCTATACAAGAGGTATACCTATGAAATCAGATGTTCAACTCAATCTCAGAGCCAAAGAATCCCAGCGGGCGCTTATCGATGCCGCCGCAGAGATCCTCCATAAATCACGTACAGACTTCATTCTGGAGATGGCCTGTCAGGCAGCCGAGAATGTGATCCTCGATCGACGTGTATTCAATTTTAACGATGAACAGTATGCAGAGTTCATTGACATGCTCGATGCCCCGGTCGCGGACGATCCTGCCATAGAAAAACTGCTGGCAAGGAAACCTCAGTGGGACGTGTAACAGCACCAGAGCCCTTATCCAGCGTCCATCAACTGGCGGAGTTCGTCAGTGGAGAGGCCGTGCTTGACGAATGGCTAAAACAAAGAGGTCTGAAAAACCAGGCGCTCGGCGCAGCCCGAACGTTTGTCGTTTGTAAAACGGGCACGAAGCAGGTCGCGGGATTTTACTCTCTGGCTACCGGCAGCGTTAACCATACGCAAGCGACAGGTAATCTGCGGCGTAACATGCCGGATCCCATACCCGTGATTATACTTGCCCGTCTGGCTGTGGATGTCTCGTTACGCGGAAACGGGTTGGGAGCCGATTTACTCCACGATGCGGTTTTACGCTGTTATCGGGTAGCTGAGAATATCGGGGTGCGAGCGATCATGGTTCATGCACTCACTGAGGAAGCCAAAGCGTTTTATATCCACCATGGTTTCAAAGCATCGCAGACTCAGGAACGGACACTGTTTCTCAGGCTTCCTCAGTAGAGGCAAAGGGAGGGGGTAGGATGCGATGGGCTTATCTGACGAGGGATAGGCTTCATAATATCCAATTTAACATAATATACATTATGCGCACTAAGATTAATTAAGAACAAATCCAGCCGTTTCGGACCCATCCTTGTTCTGCTCATTCAGCGCATTATGTCCATCGATTCTATGCCCTTAACGTTCATAACTGTCGTTACAGTCTTGCGTGTTCTCTACGGCAGTCACCTGCACATTCTGAAAGCGCAACCCATCCACACCGGAAATTTTCCCGAACTCTGTCGCGTCAATCAAAATACCCTCCAGCGTTAACCCGGCCACAGGACGCTCCGGATACCCCTCAATGAAAAATGCCCGCGAGAAATATTTGTTGTCTGAGCGATGCGCCGACATATTTTTAATCGTCAGTCCGCTGACCGCAGTAAGACCGGCTTCGCCCTCAACACCTTCAGCCAGCTTGCGCCAGTGTTCTGGTTTATCAGATAAATTTCCCCGGTCGCCATAGCTGTACTGCGGAAACCAGTTCAGCTGGATCAGCACCGGAAAACGCACGTCCGTAAGATGTAAATTTTGGACGGTGATATCACGGATAAATCCGCCCCGGTTGCGGGCCGACTTAATGCGAAACCCGACGCCCGTACCGTTAAACGCATTATCTTCTATCAGGACGCGTTCAATGCCGCCTGAGGTTTCGCTCCCCAGCGTGATCCCGGACCCCTTATTCAGCGTACAACCGCGAACCACTATATCCCTAGCGGTACGTGCTTTTTGCGCCGCTTCGCGTCCTCGTCCTGATTTTATGCAGATATTGTCGTCATTACAGGAAACAATGCAGCGTTCAACCCGCACCTGTTCACAGGAATCGATATCAATCCCGTCGGTGCTCGGCCCCGCAGAATTGCTGATTTGCACGCCCTCAACCGTGATATGGCGCGAATAACAAAGATGCATGTTCCAGAATCCGGACTCCCGACTGGTAAAATCACGCAGCAGAATGCTCTGGCTTTCAAAGACCAGAATATTGCGCGGGCGCTGACAGTCGTAATCAACCACCCAGCGCAATCCTCTGGCGCTGTAATCGTCGACCATGCCGCTGCGCTCGTCATCGCCCCAGAAGCGTTGCCACCAGATAACACCCTGCCCGTCTATTGTGCCTGTACCGGTAATACTGACGTTTTCACAATCGATGATATTAATAATGCCTGCCGGCCAGCGCATATCAATGCCGGCCACCCGGGTGTTTATCAATGGATAATCAGCCAGATCCTGGCTTCCAACGAGCTGTGCGCCAGCGTCCAGGCGAAGCGAAACACCGCTTTTCAGGAACAGTGCTCCGGTCAGAAAACGGCCTTGCGGAATAACAATGACATCGTTCTGTTGAGCGCTATTTATGGCCTGCTGAATGGCAGACGTTGACAGGCGTTGCGCGGTTGGGTCCGCGCCGCACGTCAGAATGGAGACCGCTTTCATGGCTTGTCCTTAAACAGATGAAAGCCTTAGTCTAGAAATCCGCGTGAAGGATAACCTTTGTCTGTTTGACAGCCACGCGGTCAGGCTGGCAAAAAAGCAGATATTTACTGGCTTGCGATCACCGCAACGCCCTTTTCTTTCAGAGCGCTCACCCAGCGTTCATCCGTTGTGTTTTCAACAACCAGCGTATTCACCAGCGACAGGTCGCCAATCACAAACGCCGAGGCCGTGTTGATCTTTTCCGGTGAGGCCAATACCACCGTTTCCGCCGCTCTGCCGGAAAATGCACGTTTGATGCACGCTTCTTCATAATCTCCGGTGGTCAGCCCGGCCTCAGGATGGACGCCAGTGACCCCCATGAAGAACAGATCCGCATGAATATTATTGATGCCTTCAATAGCGGCCGCGCCGACCGTGACGATGGAGTGTTTATACAAACGACCACCAATCAGGATCACCTCTATGCATGGATGGTCGACCAGCCCCAAAGCGATACCCGGGCTGTGCGTCACCACGGTTATCCGTAAATCGGGTGGTAAGAACGTAATAAGTTCGGAGGTGGTCGTCCCGCCATCAATGATCACCACCTGCCCCGGTGAAATGAGCTGCGCGCCTCGCCGTGCCACGCGTTTTTTTGCATCCATTTTAACGGACTGACGCTCGGCAAAAGGCGCAATCGCTGACGATGCTGGCAGTGCGCCGCCGTGAACACGCTGCAAACGCCCTTCTGCCGCCAGTTCACGTAAATCCCGGCGGATAGTGTCCTCAGACACCGAGAAAAAGAGGCTGAGCGCAGTAGACTGGACCTGACCTTCCGCCTCCAGTTTTTCCAGAATCAACTGTTTACGCTGGCTTGTGAGCATGAATTATTCCTGTTATTGCACGATGTGCCTTGTATTTGCACGATAGTGCTGTTTATGATGCTTACTCTACGAGAGGAGAGCCAAACGTGCAATCAAAACGTGCAGATATACGCATTATCAACAGCGAAACGTTGTCCGACAACTGGTATAACCTGAAAAAATATACTTTTGACCTCCAGCGCAGCGATGGCGACTGGCAGCGACAAGAGCGTGAAGTGTATGACCGGGGGAATGGCGCGACGATCCTGCTCTATAATCGCGACAGCAAAACCGTCATTCTGACGCGTCAGTTCCGTTTCCCGGTGTTTATAAATGGTCACGAAGAGGATCTCATTGAGGCGGCCGCCGGGTTGCTCGATAACCTTGACCCGGAAAGCCGGATTAAGGCCGAAGCGGAAGAAGAAACCGGGTATAAGGTGACGCGCGTAGAGAAAATTTTTGAGGCCTATATGAGCCCGGGCTCGGTTACCGAGAAACTCTACTTCTATCTGGCGGAATATCACCCGCAGGATCGGACCAGCGCGGGCGGAGGCGTTAAAGCAGAGGGAGAAGATATCGACGTACTGGAAATGACGCTGGACGACGCGCTTCGGGGCATTGAAAATGGGCAGATTGTCGACGGAAAAACCATCATGCTGCTCTATCACCTGGCCCTCAAAGGCATTTTATAATCTCACCATTAGCCAGATACCTGCCCCGGCGCAGGTATTTGCCTGTGCTATTCTTGCTGAACACCTCAACATGGAGATGCGAAAATGGCCGACTGGGATCCCTCTCTTTATCTACAGTACAGCGCAGAACGCACACGTCCCGCCGCTGAGTTACTCGCCCGGGTGCCGCTTGCTGACATAACCTCTGGCGTGGATTTGGGCTGCGGGCCAGGCAACAGCACCGCGCTGCTGAAACAGCGCTGGCCTTCTGCGCAGATCGCCGGCGTGGATAACTCCCCGGCCATGCTGGAGGAAGCCCGACAGGCCCTGCCAGACTGCCACTTTGTTGAGGCGGATATCCGGCACTACAAACCTGACCAGCCGCTCAGCCTGATCTACGCCAACGCCTCACTGCAATGGATCCCGGACCATTACCACCTTCTGCCACACCTGGTTTCGCTGCTCCAGTTAAACGGCGTGCTGGCGGTGCAAATGCCTGACAACTGGCTTGAGCCGACGCATGCCCTGATGCGTGAAGTTGCCTGGGAACAGGGCTACCCCGATCGTGGCCGCGAGCCATTGCCGGGTATCCATGCCTACTACAATATTCTGACGGAAGCGGGATGCGACGTGGATATCTGGCGCACCACTTACTTCCATCAGATGAGCTCTCATCAGGCGATTATTGACTGGGTCAGCGCGACAGGGTTACGCCCGTGGTTACAGGAACTCAACGAAAGCGAGCAGAAAAACTATCTGAAACGCTATCTTGAGCTGCTGGAAGAGCAGTATCCGCTCCAGGAGAACGGGCAGATACTGCTGGCTTTTCCGCGCCTGTTTTTGGTGGCTCAGCGGGTTCCGTAAGCCGGATCAGGAACGCGCTTCCCTGAGCAACTGCTGAATCACGGCCTCCTGCTTGTCATAGCTCCCCTCGCCAAACGCGGTGTAACGCAGTTGCCCTTTCGCATCGAAATAGTAATGTGCTGGCCAGTACTGATTTCCGAACGCGCTCCAGATTTTGTAGTTATTATCCGTCACTACGCGGTACGGCAGCTGCCATTTGTTGACCGCGTTTTTCACCGATGATAACGGCTTTTCCCAGGGGTATTCCGGGGTGTGGACGCCAATCACTACCAGACCTTCAGACTGATATTTCATCGCCCAGTCACGCACGTGCGGAAGCGTATGCTGGCAGTTGATACAGTCCCAGGTCCAGAAATCGATAAGCACAACTTTCCCCCGCAAGGCCTCAGACGTGACAGGGTCACCGTTTACCCAACCCGTACCGCCGCTTAATGACGGTAGCTGGCTGCTCGGCATCGCGTCAGCGACCGGTTGCAGTTTCACCTGCGTGGAGGTGGGTTGCGCAAGGCTCAACAGGGCATTTTCCAGCTGGTCGGCAATACCGTTGGCACCTTTCAGGGCTGAGGTCATCCCGCTGGCGTTGAACGCAACGGCGGCTAACATCATCACTCCCGCTCCCTGACGCAAACGCGCCATCAATGCGGATTTGGCTCTCAGGGGGGTTATCAGCTTACGGCCCCCCGCGACAAGCAGCCCCAGCATCAACGCGCACCCACTGCCGTAAGCGGCTAACAGCGCTCCGGTTGCGATGGCCGAGTGGCCCGCAATATTAATGCTGAAGATCGCCCCGAGAATCGGTCCGGCACAGGGGGACCACAGCAGCCCGACGGCCAGCCCTGCCAGAAAAGCCGAAACCAGGCCGCGTCGCTGCATGCTGTGGGTGTTGAGAACGTTTCCCGCGCTGACCGCCGGGCGGGCAATGCGCTGAGCGAACTGCGGAAAGATCAGGGCCAGGGCGGCAATGCTCAATACCAACAGCGCAATCCAGCGACCGATAATGGTGGCGTCAGCGATCCACTCGCTGGCAACCGTTACTACCATCGCCACCAACGTGAACATCACAATCATTCCCGCCAGAAGCGCCAGAATGTGTTTGCGCTGCCCCTGAAAGCCAGCGAACAGCAGAGGAATGACGGGAAGCGTGCACGGACTGAGCAGGCTAATCATGCCGCCTAAAAAAGCGATTATCAGAAACATAACGACCTCACGATACGGTTGCTGCGAAGGTGCAGTGAGGTCATTTCATCGTACGAATGTGTTCAGGCCGTGTTTGAAAAGCTGGATTTTGTCTGCCTGCGTATCGGCGCGGGGTGCAGATACACAGGCGTACAATTAACCGCGCGGAAGGATCACGCTTACGGCCAGCCCTCCCTCTGCCCGGTTTGCAAGATGCAATTTCCCGTCAAGCTGGGCGGTGAGCTGCGCGGCAATGGCGAGGCCTAACCCGGTGCCGCCCGTTTCCCGGTTGCGCGACGTTTCAACCCGGTAGAACGGCTGTAACACCGCCTCCAGTTCTGCCTCCGGGATGCCAGAGCCGTTATCCATAATGCGGATCGCTACCTGCCTTTCATCTTCATCAATCTCTATTACCGCGCTATCGCCAAACTTCAGCGCATTATCGAGCAGATTGGTCATTACCCTGCGCAATGCCTGGGGACGAGTGACGATCGGCAGACGCGCATTGCGTGCATGAAACTGCACGTTTTTACCAATGTCCTGATAATCACTGGCGATGCTGTTAACCCACGCATTCAGCTCCAGCTTCAGCGTGGTCTCTTCCAGAGATTCTGATGACCGGGCATAGGCAATCCCCTCCCGTACCAGGCGCGACATATTATCCAGGTCGCTCAGCAGCTTATCGCGGAGTTCGGGCTGATCCGCCATTTCGATCCGCAGCTTCATGCGCGTGATGGGCGTCTGGAGATCGTGAGAAATGGACGCCAGAATCTGCGCGCGTTCACGCAGATAGGTCTGTATCCGCGACTGCATCTCATTAAAAGCGTGCGCTGCCTGGCGCACCTCAACCGGACCTTTTTCAGTCATCGGAGAATGGGCCGCAGGATCGAGGGAATCAACCGCGCGCGTGAATTGCAGGAAGGGCCGGACAACCTGGCGCACGGCAACCCAGGAGCAGAGCGCGACAAGTAACAGCTGAAGAACCAGCACCACGGGCAACCAGCTGGCGACAGGCGGCATGCGCGGGATCAGATCGATGGTGAGCGGTGCGCCGTCGCGGAGCGTCAGATGGGCCTGAATATGGGAAATCGGCCCTGGCACCGCCGTAAACTGAAGCGGATATTGGGCTGAAAGCGTCTCTTTCAGGGTGCGAATCGCATCCCGCGAGCGCTTGTCCGTTGGCGCGGCGCCTGCCTCGCCGGGGCCAAGGATATAACGATAATTACCGCGACTGAGCCGTTCCAGCCACTCTGGCCGCTCTTTGGCCGGAAGCCGGTCGAGAATGGCCACGCTGGTCGCCACGTCGTTCTCAAGATTGCCCAGCATAACCGTGCGCGCGCTGCGCATTCGCTCAACCATGACCAGCGTCAGGCTGAGCGCGTTAGCCAGCAAGAGCCCGAGCAGCACAATGATCAGCAGCCGGGCCAGTAAGGTGCGGGGCCATAGCGTCATTCATTGGCCTCGACGATGGTCACCGGCATGGTAAAAACGTAGCCTTCGCTGCGAACGGTTTTAATGTAGGCGGGCGTGCGGGCATCTTCATTCAGACGCTGTCGCACGCGGCTCACCAGGAGATCAATCGAACGCTCAAACAGCTCGGCATCACGTCCCTGCGTCAGGTTCAGCAGCTGGTCGCGGGTCAGCACCCGTTGAGGATGATCGAGGAATACGCGCAAAAGGCGATATTCCGCCCCGCTGAGCGCCACAACCATACCCTCGTTATCAATCAGATGACGCGCCACGGTATCCAGCTGCCATTCCCCGAACACCACCAGGCGCCCTGCCTCGGTCACCTGAAGATTAGGCGGCATAGTACGAAAACGACGCAGGATAGCTTTGATACGCGCCAGCAGTTCGCGGGCCACAAACGGTTTCACCACGTAATCGTCGGCGCCCATCTCCAGCCCCAGGATGCGGTCCGTGTCCTCGTTGCGCGCGGTGAGCATCAGGATCGGCAGATCCTTATGCCTGCTGCTGCGCAGCTGTCGACACAGCGTCAGGCCATCATCGCCGGGCATCATCACGTCCAGCACCACCAGGTCGATATGCTGTTTGTCGAGCACTACGCGCATCTCTTTCCCGTTCGCCGCGCCAGAGGCGTGGTAGCCGGATTTCACGAGGTAATCGACAATCAGCTCACGAATATCCCTGTCGTCATCGACGACAAGGATGTGATCAATATGCTCCACCGCAGGCTCCCTGATTAAGAGGTAACGGATTGAAAATAGCACATATCAGAGCTTATCCGCGTCGACAACCGCGTTAACAAAGTCCTGCGGATCTTCCTGCGGCGGGTTGTGGCCAACCGTTGCGCCGAAAGTACGGTGCTCATATTTTCCGGTGAATTTCCCCGCATAGGCGGCGGGTGCAGGATGTGGTGCTCCGTTGTTACCGCCCTCGATGGTGATGGTCGGCACCGTAATGTTCGGCAGCGTAGCCAGCTTTTGTTCGTAGGCGTCATATTTCTGCTCACCCTTCTCCAGCCCCAGACGCCAGCGGTAATTACTGAGCGTGACGGCAACGTGGTCCGGATTATCGAGGGATTTGGCGCTGGCATTGAAGGTGGCATCGCTGAATTTCCAGTCAGGCGAAGCCTGAGACCAGATCAACCGGGCAAAATCGTGCGTATTTTTAGCATAGCCTTCCGCACCGCGTGGCGTGGCGAAATAGAACTGATACCACCACTGAACCTCTGCCTTCGGCGGTAAAGGCTGTTTGCCAATCGCCTGGCTGCTGATCAGGTAACCACTCACCGAGACCAGCGATTTCACGCGTTCCGGCCAGAGCGCCGCAACGATATCCGCCGTACGCGCCCCCCAGTCATAACCGGCAAACACCGCCTGTCTGATATTCAGGGCGTCCATCAGGTTGACGATGTCTTTTGCCATCGCCGCAGGCTGGCCGTTTCGCGGCGTTTTTTCAGAAATAAAGCGCGTGGTGCCGTACCCGCGCAGGGACGGCACAATGACACGATACCCCTTCGCAGCCAGCGCGGGGGCCACGTCTGCATAACTGTGAATGTCGTACGGCCAGCCATGCAGCAGGATCACCGGTTGCCCCTCTTTTGGCCCGATATCGACGTAACCGACGTTCAAATCGCCAGCGTTAATCTGTTTAACCTGGTTAAAGGCCGACGCGTAATCCTTACCCGTCGCTTCTGCCTGACAGGACATCACGATGCCAAGTGAAACGGTCAGGGCGACGGCTGAGTATGCGAGTTTATTAAACATGATGTTATCTCCGGGTAAGTTCAGTTGACGGAGATATAACACCATGCGTTTGTATAGGAGATGTGTGCGGATGCGGTTTTATTGCATACCTGTGTATGTATCACAGACGCAGATACAGTGTGATACAAACCCGGTTAAGGGGTGATTCGGTACCGGACGTAATCGTCGGCTTCACCATAGTGGTCATACAGCTTACGCGCCGGATTGTGCATGCGGGTTACCCAGTATAGTTTTGACCACCCTTCCCGCTTACCCTCATCGATCAGGGCGTCGATAAGCGCTTTACCCGCCCCTGCGCCACGTTCGGCAGCGTCAACAAATAGATCTTCCAGATAGGGGTAAGTTCGGATATCGAAAATTATGTACGTTAAGGTTAATTTTTTGCCATCACGTCATTAGTATATTCACAAACAGACTCGCCATTATTGACTGTATGCTGGAGATTCAGCTCCGTTAAGTAGCCGTCTGCCAGATACAAAACCCGGTCTGCAGAGGCTATGGTTTCCGGGCGATGGGCTATCAGCAGAACAGGAAGCCCCAGTTGACGTAAGGTCTGGCTTATCCGGATTTCACTCTCAACATCAAGGTGGCTGGTCGCTTCATCCAGTAACAGGAATCCCGGTTTCTTGTACAACGCCCTTGCCAGCAGAATGCGTTGTTTTTGTCCTCCGGAAAGCCCTCCGCCGGTTTCACCAATCAGCGTCTGATACCCCATCGGCATTGCCATAACATCGCTGTCGATAAGTGCCAGTCTTGCGCACTGGATCATTCGTTCATAATTTCGGTCATCACTGAAAAAAATAATGTTATCTGCTACAGAACCTTTGAAAAGATGGTCATCCTGCAGTACGGTACCGATACGCTGACGAACCTGAAAATAATCCGGATGCGTATGCAATATGCCAAATGCCCTGATCCTGCCCTCATCAGGGATGTGGATCCCAAGGATAAGCTTCACCAGTGTCGTTTTCCCGCATCCGGATTTACCTGTAATGGCAACGACTTCTCCGGGATTGAGTGTCAGCGACACCCCGCCGATTATCGGATTTTCCCCTCCCTTGTGGCTGAAGATGATGTGCTCAAGTACTAGAGGAGCATGAGCATATTCATCCATCTCCCTGCGGGATACAGAAGGAATGTGCGAAGCGTTGTTATGCTCACGAAAAGGCTGTTGCTGAAGGCCTTCTGTCGGGGTCAGTACAATATCAGCCAGTCGTTCGTTGTAAACATCGAGCATACGCCAGGAAAAAAACTTATCAGTCAGGCTACTGATACTGGAAGAAAAACGCGTCTGATAGGATAAATAAGCAACCAGCATGCCGACGGTGAAGGTTCCATTCAATACCTCCCCGGCGCCTTTCCACAAAATGATTGCTGATACCACGCTGCCGGTAAGAGTGTGAGCAATGTCATAGCACATCAGCAGACGGCTCTGACGCAACTGCGTATTTCTGCGGGCAACGTTGAGATTCAGCCAGGCGGCCTCACGATGTGCCGTCACACCGTTAATTCTCAGGCTGAGGATCCCGTTGAGTGTTTCAAGAAAATGCCCGGACTCCTTGGCACCTGCATCCCAGGCATCTTCTGCCGACTGTCGAAGGGACGGATACCACAGTGCCCTCAACACACCATAGAAAATGGCTGCAAGTACGGCGATCAATGTCATTTCAGGACTGTACAGCAGCATCATGCAAAGCGCAGTCACCACGAGCAACACATCCAGAATACCTTCCAGCACTTGCGTAGTCAGCGCCTGCTGGATGGTATCTACCGCCTCAAAACGAGCATTAATACTCCCCTTACTGCGTGCATCAAACCAGGCCAGAGGAAGATGGACCAGATGATGGAAAACCCGTGCTGTCCACTGCATGTTAAAATTGACGGACAGTGTAATACTCGCCCACTGGCGGGCCAGTGACAGCAGCATCTGGGTCAGTGACATCAGCAGAAGCGCAATAATAATGACGGTCAACAAACTCTGGTCGGCAGCCACCAGGACTTCATCAATCACCAGCTGGTTGAGAAGCGGGCTTCCCAGTGTCAGGATTTCGAGTGCCACGGCAAAAACGATAATTCGCGACATTGCCGACAACAGACCCGGTGTTTTACCTGTCAGTTGGCGCAGATGGATTTTTTTCCTTTCATCCCGAGCGGTAAAATCACTGGCTGGCATCAGCTCCAGCGCGACGCCGGTGAAATGTTTTCCAGCATCCTGTAGGGAGAGCGTTACTTTTCCCTTTTCCGGATCATGAATAACCAGCCTGCTTCCGCGAACTTTATGTAGCACAACAAAATGATTCATGTTCCAGTGGAGAATACACGGGAGAGAAAGGGATCTTAGGTCCTCAAGCTCCAGCCGAACTGCCCGGCTGGATAATCCGATACCGGCCGCACATTCAGTCAGTCTCTGCAGGGTCATCCCTTGTGAGCTGATACTGAAACGTTCGCGCAGTGTGGGTAAGTCTGTTTGCAGACCATGCCAGCAGGCCATCATGACCAGGCATGCCAGACCACATTCCGCTGACTCTGTCTGTCGGGTGAGAGGAAGCTTTTTTCTCCCGGTCCATTTAAGTGTATCCATCACAGCTTTCCTTTCAGGCTCCAGAGCGGCTCAGTCAGCCACTCCCACAAATTGCGGGTATCCAGGCTGACATCCCCCTCAAGAACCATGCCGGGGCGCAGGGCTTCCTGTTTCCCATAAGCCAGAATAAAAGTATTTTCAGGTTCAACGATGACGCGGTAATGACCTTCATTCTCCTTCCAGGTCACAGGAGATACGGAGAGTAAATCAGAAGATGTCAGCGTTGTATGGCTTATTTCACGGATAGTCCCGTACTGCACACCAAACTTCTGATAGGGGAAGGCAGAGAACCGCAGGGCAACACGCTGCCCCGCCTGAATAAAGCCAGCATTCTGACTGGTAGCATAGAGTTCTATCTGCAAACGGGCATTGTCGGGAATGAGGGTCATGACAGGTTCAGATGCCCTGACAGACTGTCCCTGTCTGACCAGCACGGCAGCAACGGTTCCGGATACCGGTGAACTCAGCGTGAAATTTTCCTTACCTGCCAGTTCGTCCTGCTGTTGCCTGATCACCTGCAACTGCCTGTCCATTTCAGCCTTCCGGCTTTCACCCTGAACGATGAGATGGTCAAGGTCGTCTTTAGCAGCCTCCATCGCGGTGTGCAGTTGCAGAAGCCCCTGACGCTGATCCTCAACGTTTTGCTGTGACGTTGAAACGTCAATCTGCTTCTGCTGGTATTCGATATCTGATACGTAATGCGTATCAGCAAGTTTCTTATAGCGCTCCATAACAGACACGGCCAGCGCAGCCTGATGCACGGCAAGTGACAGACGCTTTTCTGCACTTTTAACCTGAGGTTTCAGGGAAACTATTCGCTGTTGTATGGCATGCTGCTGCTGACTGTTGTCACGCAATTCCAGGGTCTGTTGAGAAGTCAGCATTGTAAACTGAGTTTGTAGGGAAAGTCTTATAGCAGCGAGTGTACCTGCCCCCTGTTCGTTGAAATGTTCACCGCTGATATGATAAAGAGTCTCACCGGCAATAATGTGTTGACCTTCTGAGGCGGTCAATTTGGTTACGTAGCCAGCATATTGAGGAGTGATTTTTACCAGCCCGGATGAGGGCATAACGATTCCGGAAAGGTGAGCCTTACGTGTATAGCTACCATAAAGAATAAAGAGTATCAGGCACAGAAATATGAATAACGTTGTGAGTGCGCTTACTGATAAACCGAATGACGCAGGTAAGACAATCTCACCATAATCAGAATCTGTTTGATGATTTAAAGCCTCTTCCCTGAAGATATTCATATCCCAAATACCCTTCAAAAATTTAACGACAAAACAAAAGCATTCATGCACGAATGAATTATAATAGGATAAAAAAGCCCTCTGCTTCTTATTCTAACTATTAATAGCAATATTGACACCAAAAAAAGAATGGATTGATCTAAAATGTTATAATACTGTCCATGCATCAGACAAAAAGACAATGAAGTCAATAT